>NZ_PYME01000036.1:0-53895 GCF_003025515.1 Photobacterium gaetbulicola
CCCCCACTCATCAATCGGATACCTAACCCCCTCTGAATTTGCAGTACTAACACGTTCAGGGCTAAACAACAGCAATGTAACTGACATTACTAAAGAGGTGCTGGATTAGTTATTGGGGGCAGGTCAGATGGTCACCACACCGGCAGCGCCTAGTGCTTTTATGGCTTCTTTGTCCGCAATGGAAGAGTCTTTTACCGTCAAGCGTAGGCGGGTAATGCAGTTATCTACCTCTAGGATATTCTCCTTACCGCCGATAGCCGCGATGTAGGCATTGGCCAGTTCGCCCATATCATCCTTGTTGATACCTGTTTGCTCAACTTCGCCACGTCCCGGTGTCATCAGGTTGAATTTGGTGATAGTCACGCGGAATACGCTGTAGTAAAGACCAAAGAACACAAGACCTTGAACAATCAGCATATACCACTTGGTTGCTAGCGGGTTCTGGCTCGATAGAACCAGGTCGACAAGGCCTGCTGAGAAGCCGAAACCTGCCATCCATTCCATACTTGCTGCGATGTACATCGAGATACCGGTTAGAACTGCATGGATCAGGTAGAGCACAGGGGCAACGAACATGAAGCTGAATTCAAGTGGCTCTGTGATACCAGTAAAGAAGGAGGCCATCGCCGCAGCCAGCATAATAGAGAAGACTTTGTCCTTATTTTGCTTGTCGGCACAGTGATAGATAGCCAATGCAGCACCCGGTAGACCAAACATCATAATAGGGAAGAAGCCCGCTTGGTACATACCGGTTTGGCCGACGACGGCTGTACCATTGGCAATAGATTGTGCACCGCCAAGGAAGTTCGGGATGTCATTGATACCGACAACATCAAACCAGAACACAGGATACAAGGCATGGTGCATGCCAATAGTCAGCATCAGGCGGTTGAAGAAGCCGAACAAGCCTGCGCCCAGCGCACCCATGGATTGAAGTTGGGTACCAAACGCAATTAGCGCATCATAAATAACCGGCCAAACGAATAGCAACACGCTGGCAAGTATGATACCGGCAATAGAGGTGAGGATCGGAACCAGGCGTTTGCCGCTGAAGAAAGCCAGTGCTTTTGGCAGTTCGACTTCATGGAATCGATTATAGATTTCAGCCGAGACGATACCAACAAGGATACCTACAAACTGATTGGCAACCTTATCGAAAGCCGCAGGTACGGTATCGGCAGGGATCCCTTGAAGCTGGGCAACGACTGCCGGGGAAAGTAGGGTTGTAAGCACCATAAAGCAGACATAACCGGACAATGCAGCGGCACCGCTTTTATCTCGACTAAGGCCAAAGGCAACACCAATAGCAAAGAGCACTGCCATGTTATCTATTATGGCTGCGCCTGATTTAATAAGTAATGCTGCCGCGACGCTTTCAGAACCCCAGCCGACAGGGTCCATCCAATAACCAATTCCCATTAGGATAGCAGCAGCAGGTAGGGTTGCTACTGGTACCATCAGGGCCTTACCGACCTTTTGTAGATATCCAAGTATATTCATGATTTACCTTGTTATTTTGTGAGATAAAGAAACTTTTTCAGGCAGCACAATCGCATCCTGCAGTCCACTTGCCAGAGATGAACCGTGAATTTATGGGGTGTAATAGTCGGAAAATTCTGGGCAGCGGACAAACGAAAAGTGCAGTACAATGCATTAAAATATTTAATAGATAGATGTGGCAGGAATGGTGGACGGGTGGAAAAAGTAGAACGAAAACAACAGTTACTGGCCAACATGCATTCATTTAGCGTGGTGGCTAAGTACCTGAGTTTTACCAAAGCGGCCCAGGAGCTGAACTTAACCCAAGGGGCGGTAAGTCATCGGATTAAAAACCTAGAAAAGCAGTTGGGCTTTCCGTTGTTTGTAAGGTTGACCCGCCGAATGGAATTGACGCCGGAAGGGGAAAGGTTGCTTCTGACCTTGAATCAGTCGTTTGAGAGTATTTTCAGCGAACTTGAAGACATCATCAGTAATGATTTGAGTGGTGAGCTCTATATCGGTACATCTCCTGCGTTTGCCACTAGCTGGTTAATGCCGCGAATTGGCAAGTTCCGCGAGCAGTATCCGCAGCTCAATTTGCGGCTGAAGGTAAAAGGCTACCGACCTGATTTTAAGTATGAACCGCTCGATGCCGCTATTTTTTACAGCAGTGGACATTATCCAGACTGTTACAGTTCTCGGTTGTTTGATGAACGACGTATCCCCGTATGCTCGCCTCACTATGCGCGGCAGTTTGAACTGAATAACGGTGATATATCCCAGTTGGAGGAGGTGACCTTTATCCATGGCGAACGCTCGCAAATTTGGTCCCGTTGGTTTGAAAAGATGGGGAAGGATATTAATTGTTACCGTAAGACATGCACCTTTAATCTCTATGAGCACGACATTATGGCGGCGAGGCAGTCACTCGGTGTCGCAATGGGGCGTCTTCGCTTTGTCTTGCCCTATTTGAAATCGGGTGAGCTTGTTGCGCCATTTGAGTCGATAAATAACGGTTTAGGCTATGACTTGGTGTGCCCGGAAGGTATGCAGAGGCGACCTAAATTCCAGGCTTTTGCCCGTTGGCTTGCTGAGGAAGTCGAGCAAGAAAATCACTTTGATCTCGATAGCGCGGACATACCCAGATAAACTGCAATTTGAACATATAAATATGTCCAAATGTTAAATTGATTAGCGCATCACAGATTGTTTCCGTTTGTGAAAGGGGCACACTTACTTGTGAAATTATGCACTAGAAGTCTTTGGTGGGTGGTCAAATTTATTTACTTACTAAAAATAAAGGGCTTTTTCTCAACCTAAGGACAATATCTAACAGGGTGTAGTTTCATATAAATAAAACCTAACCGTTTTTACTTAAACAGTAACGATTGAATTGCACTGTAACACTTTTGATGTAGTGATAGCCGTTTTAGTTATTCCACAATATGCTAGGGCTCCAAACGTTGTTTGGTGCCTTTTTTTTGAGCGCAAGGTTCAATGAGCAAGCAAGGATGCTTACAGGTAAATAAGTCTAATTACCGCTTATTTATGAGCGGCTTTATTTGGAGTTTTGATGGAAAACTTATCCTATCTAGTGGCTTTCAATCACTTGTTTTTCTCCATGGTTGCTGTAGTTATCATGGTTTTACTTGCACGTACCGTCGTTGCGGGCACTAAGTACTCAGCAGTATTGATGATCGTAGTTTTCGGCCTGCTGATGGGTACGCTATTTGTGGAAAGTGGGCTTGCTCAACCTGGTTTGAGTGATTTTCCTGTTATTGTGCTGCTGGGGCAGACCACAGTGATTGCGCTTATTGCGTCCTTCTTTGTGGGGGGACAGGAAATCCGCCGCTTGTTGATGAAGCAACTGGGCTCTGTTGAAAGCTTAGTTGAACCGGGCAAACATGAAGTCTTTGTTGGTACGACGAGTACACAGTTGGTTTATGTGATCCGTGCTTTCGTGCTGCTGATGAGTATCGAAATGGTTTCTGCGCTGATCTCTGGTCGCAGTGGCTCGCACCCTCTCGGTGAGTCTTACATGGCGCTTGCATATGTCGGCATGACGATCTCTCTGATCCTGATTGATAGCAAAGCGAAAATTGCCAACAGGCGCAGTTACCTAACGCGCGGTGTGGTTGAAGTTATTGCCATTATTGCGGTATTGATTGTTTCGCTACGTATTTCGCAGTTGGTTTCGGGCTTTATCGGCCTGCCACAGATTTTCTTTGCGATGGTACTTTCTTCAGGGCTAGGTATGGCAATGCCCAAGTGGAAGTTGGGCCCAACCATGAACGCGCTACTCTTTGCCGGTATTCCAGTGGTGCTAACCGGTAGCTTCCTCGTGGGCGGCTCGCACATGATGGAAGCGTTTAATATCCCTGGCCTACAAAGCGTGATTGTATACGGTTTTGCTGGTCAGATGTTCTGGATGTTCGGTGGTCTGGCTATCCTTATTTTCCTAGCGAAAGCAAATCACGTTCGTAACCTGGCACCAGGTATGGCCGGGGGCCTATCGCACTCAGGTTTGACCGGCGCGTGTACAGCGGGCGACCTTGGTGCCACCGCGGCAGGTCGAGCTCCGATCATGATTAACGTGCCTTTCCTTGGCCATATCTTTGTATTTACTATCCTGGCCGCGAGCGCTGAAAGCGGCGTTCTTCTGGTGCAATGGGTGATACCTCTCGTTCTTGTTGGTCTGGGCTGTGTATATCTTGCAACCAAGAATCTGCGTAAGGCTGATGGCAACGATGAGATGGAAATCAAAGGCTTGATGCAGTTCTCATTCGGCTGGCAGATCACCGCTGTATTCGGTAGCTTTACCATCCTGCACTTTGCGGGTATGCCAATCGAGAATGCCTCAATGGCAGCGGCATCTGGCCTATCTCACTTTGGTTTGTTTGCAGCTACTCAGGGCGGCATGTTCGGTGCCGAAGCGGCTAGCATGATCACATTTATCTTTGCGACGCCATTCCTGGTTCACCCGCTGGTCTTTGGTCTGTTTGGTAAAGCTGCAGAGAACGGTGGTGAGATGGTTAGCAAAGCAGTAATGGCTGTCTTTATCATCGGTACCCTGGGTGTGCTTTATTCTGCTATTTCAGTATAAACACATCCGTTACTTGCTCGCCTTGTAACTTAGCAGCCTTATAACGGAACTAAGTCACCGCCTACCGCTCCCGAGTTGAGCTTATGGCGGTGACTTTTTTTAATCTATTTTTGGGTCTTCTATTTTGATTTTGCTGCCTTTTCAACGATTGGTCTGGATTGTGATGGTTTGACTTAACCACTGGCAAAAGCACTCAACAGCGAATGTATTGTGCTGCCGGTAGAGGAAATAGCCGGCATTGGCCTTAATGGCGGAATAGGGGGCAACTAGGCGATTTTGCTCTATTTCATTCCCTAGTAGCGCCTGCCTAGCAAGGGCGACGCCAAGTCCGGCCTCGGCGGCTGCCATCGCCATATCGGTGCGGTTGAAATAATGCCCCTGCGGTAAATGGGAGAGCTTTAGCCCGATCGAATCGAACCAGACCTGCCATTCCTGATCTTTCTGCGCACCCTGCCACGGCATCGCATCGTGCAGCAAAGTGACTTCTTGCCATATGTTTTCTGATTGCCAATTGAAGTTATTGAAATACATCGGGCTCATGACTGGGATAAGGTGTTCTTCAAGCAACAGTTCACCGTTGTTTGTATCAGCACCGAACTGGCAGTAATCAATCACCAAGTCCACATCATCACATTTGTGATCAACCAGTGCACCATCGGCAAAGGTTTGTACTTTTAGTTCAGGGTATTGGCGGTTGAAGTCATGGAGTTTGGGCACCAACCACTTGAAGGCAAACGAGGGCGTGAGTTTGAGCCGGATCTCCGAGCTGGTTTCCGGTGCTTTTAGCTCTGTTAATACTTGTTTGATTTGCCCAATACTCAGATCAACCACGTTGAACAGCTGCTTGCCACTGTCGGTTAGGGTCAGTCCTCGTGAATGACGATGGAACAAAGTGATATCCAGCCGCTGCTCAAGTTGTTTGATTTGCTGACTTAATGCCCCTGTCGTGAGGTGCAGCTCCTGCGCTGCTTTGGTCAGGCTTTGATGCTTGGCGACCACGGCAAAGGTTGCCAGGCCGGCAAATGTACTTGCTCTCACATTGCACCTCGAACTTGTTGATAGTCGGAGTGTTTAGAATTTCTAAACACAGCCCTTAAATAATATCGATTGTTAGCAGAATGTAAATAAAGGATTCTTGCTCGCACAATAATGCGGTCATAAATCCAGATTGGCTGGAATGATTTACGAGGATTCTGATGAAAGTCATTGTATTGGGTAGTGGGGTGGTGGGGTTGACGTCGGCATGGTATCTGCGCCAGGCTGGCCACGATGTCACGGTAATCGACCGCCAGCCACGCAGCGCAGAGGAAACCAGTTTTGCCAATGCAGGGCAGATTTCTTATGGCTACTCATCGCCTTGGGCAGCGCCTGGCATTCCGGTCAAAGCCATGAAGTGGCTGCTGCAGGAGCACGCGCCACTGAAAATCAAGCCCTCGGTTTCGCCCGAGTTATATCTCTGGGCCAGCAAGATGCTGGCAAACTGCAATACGTCTCGCTATCAGGTCAATAAATCTCGTATGCTGCGTATCGCCAACTACAGCCGGGAGTGCTTAAAGCAATTGCGCAGTGACTTTGATTTGCATTATGAAGGGCGCCAGCAGGGCACACTGCAAGTGTTCCGTACTCACAAGCAATTGGAAGCGGTAGCCAAAGATATTGAATTGCTGGCCGAAAGCGGTACCCGTTACCAGGAGCTCGATGTTGCTGGCTGTATTGCGGCCGAGCCTGCCTTGGCATCGGTAAAAGACAAGCTGGTGGGCGGATTGCGCCTGCCGGATGATGAAACCGGAGATTGCTATCTTTTCTGTCAGCAATTAACAGAGCTGGCCAGGCAAGCGGGGGTGATTTTCAGGTTCGATACCGAAATATCTCGTTTGGTGGTGGAAGATAATCGGATCAGCTCGGTACACACCAGTGTTGGAGAGCTCAGAGCCGATGCTTTCGTGGTGGCGATGGGAAGTTATTCGCCGCAGGTTTTGTCCCAGGCTGGTATTGTGGTGCCGGTATACCCGGTGAAGGGCTACTCGCTAACCATGCCGGTTAAAAACAGCGATGCAGCCCCTATCTCGACGGTAATGGATGAGACCTACAAGGTAGCGATGACTCGATTTGACGATAGGATCCGAGTTGCCGGTACCGCAGAGCTCGCAGGATTTGATTTGGGCTTGGCCGAGAAACGCAAAGCTACTATTGCTATGGTGATTCAGGATTTGTTCCCGCAAGGCGGCGAGATAGAAAAAGCCGAGTACTGGACAGGGCTAAGGCCGATGACGCCTGACGGCACGCCGGTGATAGGTAAAACCCCGATAAAGAACCTGTTTACCAATTCCGGTCACGGGACGCTGGGCTGGACCATGGCGTGTGGTTCGGGCAAGTTGCTGGCCGACATTATTAGTGGTTCAGAAACGGATATCGATAAGACAGGCCTGGATGTGTACCGCTATATCAACTAAGCCGGAACGCTGATTTTGAAAAGATTATAGCTATTTATCTCTGTTTTTGTCTTTGTTGCGGTTCATGAATTTTTCGATGTAGTGTATCGCAATGAAGCAGATAGCCGCTGCGAGCAATAGGATGATTAATATTTGAGTATTGAAATCCATAAGCTCCTCATGAGCCTGTTAGGTAATAGAATTATTATAACCTAGCAGCTTGTCGGATAGCGCTATGTGGGGAGGGAGTGGGTACTTGAACTGTGAAGCCGCTCTATGAAAACGGCTGCACGTTGTATTTTGCTAGCTCAGCAATTGCCTTTTTTGGCTTGGCCTGGTGGGCAGAAGTTACCGTTGCCGTGGCTATGGTGGCCATCTTTGGTTGACGCCTTGATGGTTACACCGTCAAGCTCGCCCTCAACATGGGTGAGTTGGCAACCTGTAAGGGTCACAGAGGTAAATAACGCTAGCAGCAAAGTGATTTTTTTCATCGTCAAAAGAGCTTAAGTAAAACTAGGGCGCGCACTGTATATTTTTCGGGCAGTTGTTGTGTCAGGGGAATGTCAGCGGCAAGTTAGTTTGAACCATAAATGAAAAGCGAGCCTGTACTCACAGGCCCGCTTCAGTATCTATTCATGAAGTTTGGACGGCAGGGACTTCAAATTGAGGCGTGGAGATCAGGCACAGGGAACCTGCTGGGTAATGCAGTGGATGTTGCCGCCCCCCAACAAGATCTCCCGGGCATCAACCCCTGTAATTTTGTAACCCGGATACAGATCGTTGAGCAGATCTTCAACTTCCGAATCTAGCTTCTCATCCAGTAGCGGGTAGACAATTTGATCATTGGTCACCAGATAGTTGGCATAAGATCCGGCCAAACGCTCGCCCGGTGTGCGCTCCATCCCCTCAGATACATCAACACCGCTGGCTTCATTTTCCGAGATGAACAAAGGCCCTGGCATGGGCAACTTATGCACCTTTATTCGGCGGCCTTTGGCATCGGTTTGGGTCTCGAGCACGTCCAGCGCCCGGCGTGAGATGTCATACTGCGGATCATTCTTGTCTTCACACCAGGTCAAAACCACTTCACCGGGGCGGACAACATGGATCAGGTTATCGACATGGCCATTGGTCTCGTCGTTGTACAGGCCGTTTGGGATCCAGACAACTTTTTCTACCGCGAGGTAATCATAAAGCACTTGCTCAATTTCCTCTTTGGAGAGATCTGGGTTACGGCTAGGGTGAAGCAGGCACTCTTCTGTGGTGTAGAGGGTGCCTTCCCCATCTACGTGAATGGAACCGCCTTCGAGAACAATGGGGGCACGGTAGCTGGCATCGCCATGGAACTCACACACTTTCTGCGCAACCGCATCGTCTTTGTCCCAGGGGAAGTAAAGGCCGTCGACCAACCCGCCCCAGGCATTGAAATGCCAGTCGACACCGCGCCTGTGGCCTTGGTTATCAACCACATAAGATGGGCCGATATCCCGCATCCATGAATCGTCAGTGCTCATTTCGATCAAGCGAACATTATCTGGCAGCATCTGGCGGGCGTTTTCAAATTGCTGGGCACTGACCACCATATTCACCGGGGTTGACTGGGAGATGGCTTGTGCGACTTTGACAAAGGTTGATTGGGCCGGTTTACCACCAAAGCGCCAGTTATCGGTGCGCTCTGGCCAAGCCATCCAAACCGCAGCTTGAGGTTCGTGTTCGCCCGGCATTCTGAAGCCGTCTTGTCTTGGTGTTGAATCAATTCGTTTGCTCATGGCTTGACATCCTCTATTAATGGCTATGAGAAGGTTGTTGGCTAGATTGCTCTGCTTGTTCTGCATTCTTTTTGGTAACTGCGAGTTTCAGTAGGTATTCGCCGATACCCACCGTCAGAATGACCCCGATAAGTACTGGTGCACTGTATGTCCAGTTGACGGTCATATCGATAAGTTCAGGGAAGATAAACAGGATCACTGCCTGGGCAATAACGACGAAACAGATGATGCTCAGTACCCACTGCACGCCCAGTCCTCCCGGTACCCGGAAAGGACGCTCTGTTTCTGGGTCGCTGACACGCAGCTTCAGATATGACGGGAACATAAACAGGTAAGGCAGAAGGAAAATACAGCTGGAGAAGGCAAAAACAGACCAGAACAAATCGTCGCTGGTTTGGGCAAAGATGGCGTAGGCCAGGATCACTACGGTCGATAGGATGCCGGTAATGTTGTTGGCACCTACTGGGGTGTCGTGTTTCTCAGACATCTTAGCCACAGCATCAGGGAGTTCACCCTCGTTCGCGGCTTCGGCGGCCGCGCGGCTGGCACCCATGGTCCAGGTCACCATATTGCCGATGAAGGTCAGCAATGCCATGGTGCCAATCAAGTACACCATCATGGTTCCGAAGGTGCCTGTACCAAAGAGCTTGCGTAGCGTGTCGACAATACCGGCAACTAGGCCGATATCCTGTACTGGCAGCGCCATCAGAATGCCTACAGTGCCAAAGACATACAGGAAGGCAGTGATAGCTGCGGCGAGGAAGATAGATTTTGGCATGTCACGCACGTCTTTCATCTCTTTGGTCATGGTCGCGACAAGCTCAAACCCCATCAGGTTGAAAACCAGTGCGGGTAGGAACGCTACCCCGGTATCGAGGCTTGGCATCATGGCAGACAAGGTGAATTCGTTTGCGACACCATGCTCGGCGGCATAGAAGAATCCTCCGAAGCCCAGTACGGCGATAACCGTGACCTTGAGTATGGCCCCGACGTTGGTGACCCATACCCCGACATCAACGGATACATTGCAGATCCAGATGGTTAGCCAGGTCAAGGCAATGCAGATAGCAATCTGCCACATCAGGGAGAGCCCCGGGAAAAAGAGTTCGGCGAACATGCCGGCAAACATGATGTAGACAGCAGGCATCCACAGGCCAACGTTGATCCAGTAAAACCAGGTGGTTCTAACCGCCCATTTATAGCCGAAGGCCTTTTTCACCCAGTCGTAAATACCGCCATCGCCCGGGTAGGTAGTGCCGAGCTCAGAGGTGATTAACCCGTAGGGAATGACGAAAACAATGAGGGTGACCAGCCACCATCCGATAGCACTTACACCAATGGAGGCCGATGCGGTTAAGGTATCGACGACGATAACAGCACATAGGCTAAAGAGGGCGAGACTGCCTACTCCCATCTTTCCGCCTGAGGTTTGTGTTTCCATAATTATATCTCCGTGATTGTTACACGTTATTTATGCTTGATGTCCAATCCTTTATTTCACGGAATAAATCTTATGCCGAAGGTACATCGATATTCGTTATTAGAATCACTTATCGGAGAACATTAATATATGGAAGCCAAAGGCGTGACTCCGACCATAATAAAAATATGGCAATAGAGCGAGGGTGAGAAAATTGATTCTAATCAAATAATGCTGATTATCACTAGCGCTAGATTAATTAACAGCTTCTTGATAATAGATAAGGTGGAATGCGGTATGAAAAATGACAAACCCATTATCGTGGTCGCTGTCGGTGGAAATGCATTGCTACAACGAGGCGAGCAAATGAGCTATGAGAATCAAGCCAACAATATTGATATTGCCTCTGCAGCGTTAGCCAAATTAAGTGAAGACTATAAAGTTGTTATCGTACACGGTAACGGTCCACAAGTTGGATTACTAGCATTACAGAATTTAGCTTATACCGATGCCCCTCCTTATCCGCTTGATGTGTTAGGCGCAGAAACACAAGGGATGATTGGTTATATGATGATGCAGGGTTTGAGGAAATATATGCCCAGCAGAAAGGTGAGTACCATCGTAACCCAAATATCGGTCGATAAAAATGATCCTGCTTTTAGGGATCCCAATAAATTTATTGGGCCGGTTTATGATAAAGAAACCGCGCTGGCGAAATCGACGCAATACGGCTGGCAAATCAAACCGGACGGCGAGTACTGGCGGCGGGTGGTTGCTTCGCCATTCCCCAAGGGAATTGTTGAAATTGATAGTATACGCACATTACTCAATGCCGGTCATACCGTAATATGTTGCGGAGGTGGCGGTTGCCCGGTGATTGACAATGAAGGTGAGATCAATGGGGTGGAAGCCGTGATAGACAAGGACTTTTCTGCCGCAACCCTGGCCAAGCAACTGAGTGCAGAGCACTTTCTTATTCTAACTGATGGCGAGTATGTATGCGTGGACTGGGGGAAACCCACTGAGCAGCCCCTCTATGACGTATCCGTCGATCAAATACAGCAATATACCTTTGCCGCCGGTTCAATGGCCCCTAAGGTTGCAGCCTGTTGTGACTTTGCCAGCCATACATCAGGAATTGGGCATATCGGTTCATTACACAAAGCTTCAGAAATTATGGCAAGTCGTTCTGGTACACATATACACGGATAGGTTATTCAATGCGAAAAGAGTCGACAGAGAAAAGACTTGAGAGGATCCATTCAGCAGCAATTCGTTTGGCATCACAACGGGAGGTGAACGCCATTTCTATTTATGATGTGGCCAAGGAAGCGGCGATCGCAGCATCAACGGTTTACCATCATTACCCGAATATAGAAGCATTGATCTGCGAGTTGATGAACTCGGTATTTGATGACTTTGAAAGAGTGCTGGATAACGCGGTTGTGGCTGAGAATGTCCATCATTGGTCAGATATCAATAGAATGATAGAGCAGAGCTTTGTTGATTATTATCGTTTGGCACCACTGGCCCAGCACACTTTACTGGGGCAGCATACCTATTCATCGGTCAGGCACGCGGATGCCCAAAATGACTTGGTACTGGGAAAGAAAGTCGAACAGATTTACCGGCGGTATTTTTCGCTTCCTGAATTGCCAACAGACGTCAATATATTTGCCATAGCCTTGCAGGTTGCTGATAAGGTCTACTCGATGAATTACCGGGAAAATGGCGATATTGCTCCGGAAATGGCGCGAGAGGCGATTGTGATCACCGAAGCCTATTTGGGAACGTATTTGCCCAAGCAATTGCCAAGGGCGATAACGCTTAATTAAGATAAATTTTTAGTCACTGAATTGAAAACCCACTGTAGTCAATATTGCAGTGGGTTTTTATCGTCTGGAATAAAGATTAAAAAAGAATATCGAAAATCGAACTGATAAAAATATAATTGATGTGACTTGTGTCAATGTAGATGTTCAACTAAAAATAACTATCCCGATTAGTGATTCTAATTTTAGAATCCATTGTTCTTTTTCTAGATACTGATTTCAACCAAGCAAGACACCCCATCGTGATTGCTGGATGAATATATTAACTCTGGTAAAAAGGATACGAAAATGAGACTTCCATCTTCTAGTGCAACCGAACTAAACAAACCAAACCTGCGCCATTTTCTGAAAACTCAGGATTTTACCAAGCAAGAACTTGAAGATATTTTAGAACTGATGGCGATGCTGAAGCAGGCGCGCCGAGACAACGCCGTTCCTCAGCTATTCAAAGGCAAATCGGTCGCGATGATTTTCGAGCAGCCTTCTACTCGTACCCGGGTTTCTTTCGAAACCGCTGCGACAATTTTGGGGGGCCACGCACTGTTCCTATCACCGAAGGATATCCACCTAGGGGCGAAAGAGTCTCTGGAAGATACAGGCCGGGTTCTGTCACGTATGGTGGATGTGATCATGGCCCGCGTTGATGAGCATGATACGGTGGCCGGGCTTGCGAAAAACGCCAGCGTACCAGTTATCAATGGCCTGTGTGATTGGCTGCACCCAACCCAAATCATGGCCGACTTGTTCACCATGAAAGAGCACTTACCAGAAGGCAAAGCGCTGAGTGATTTGACTGTCGCTTTCGTGGGCGATGCGACTAACGTAGCGTCTTCACTGATGTTTGCATGCACTAAGTTTGGTATGACCTTCAAGCACATCTGCCCAGAGCGCTTCAAAGCGCCACAGGAGTGGGTCGAAATTGCGCTGGGTAACTGTGAAACGTCAGGTGGCAAATTGGTTATTACTGACAATACCGATGAAGTCGCAGGCTGCGATATCATTGTCGCTGACAGCTTCTACTGGTTTGGTCAGGAAGAAGAAAAAGAGATCCGCCTATCGACCTTCATTCCTGAATATGTAGTGACGGAAGAGATGATGGCGAAAGCCGGACCCAATGCCATGTTCATGCACTGCCTGCCAGCCAATGATCAGCGCGAATGTACTCGCGGGGTGATGGAGGCGGATAATTCGCTGATTTTCGATGAGGCTGAGAACCGTCTAACCGCCCAAATGGCCTTGTTGGTGTACTTCACCCACAAAGACATGACCATCCCAACTCCTGAGGTTGAAGCGGCCCACAAAGAGAGAATTGACCGTTTTCTCTCTGCTTTATAACGTTTGCTAGCTAACGATAAACAGCCCGGTGCCTGCACTGGGCTGTTTATCGTTTATATCCATCAGGCAGCAGCAGTTAAACTCCTCACGAATGTGAAAGATGGTTTAAAATTTAATAACAACCCCGTCGAATCGAAATGTCAGGAGGCCCTTATGGTTAGGGTTTTTTACATTAGCGATGACTTAGACGACCTAGAGCTGGTGGAATACGAGTTGGAGCTCAGTGGGCTCGGCCCGTCGCAAATCCATGTGCTCACCGACAATGATGCCGAGGTTGCCAGCCATCAACATCTCCACCCGGTGAAATCCTTTATGCGCAATGACGTTATCCACTCTACTGAGATAGGTGCCGTGATAGGTGTGGTGGTTGCTGCGTTGGTGCTGTTCTTTGCTTATGTGACCGGGGTGGCCGGAAGCGTAGGCTGGTTACCCTTTATCATGCTGGCGATCGTCATGATGGGGTTTATTACCTGGGAAGGGGGGCTGTTTGGCTTCCAGGAGCTGCATTATCAATTCCGGCGCTTCAAGCAGGTACTTCAATCGGGTCGCCATGTGCTGATGGTCGATGTCGAACCTGAGCAAGAAATCATGCTAGCCAATGTGACCTTAGCTCATGATAAGCTCAAACCGGCAGGAACAGGTAAAGCGCCACCGCGTTGGTTGGTTGCCTTCCAAAACCGTTGGGACCGGATGATGCACAGTCTGCCGTAAAGGGTTCGTCGCATTCTAGGATGATCAAAGCCGGCACATGTGTCGGCTTTGATTTGTGTTTTTTCTATATTTTAAGTGCTTTTATGTTCGATGTTTGATTCAGCCATCAGACAGCCAGAGCCAATACAATAATGGCAAGCTACCAAGTAATTATTGCAGCATACAGCCTTTCGGCGTTACTTGGATCGAGTAACGATAAAGAGTGGAGCAAAAAGTGCAGCGCTGGAAATACTTGTTGTTGGTTGTCTTACTCTCTGCCTGCAGTAGCACAGAGCGCAGTGCTGATCCTATCACCTATACCATGATGCCTTTGTCCATTGAGGGTATCCGGATGTGGGATGAGTTTAATCCCGAAGGGTTGAATGCCATGATCCAAGCCAATACTGACAGTTGGATCGAGGAGCATCAGGATAGGCAAAGTCTTAACTACTTGGCATTATCAGGCGGCGGGTTCAATGGGGCATTTTCGGCGGGTATTTTGACCGCATGGACCGAGCGAGGCGATAGACCGCAGTTTGATATAGTAACCGGGATTTCGACAGGAGCCATTGTCTCGGTGTTTGCCTTTCTTGGTAGTGAATACGATGATGTGCTGACTGAGCTTTATACGGAAACAAACTTTTATGATCTGTTTCGTTACAGAAATATTTTTTCCCTCGTGAAGCACCAGTCCGTTCTCGATACCTCGCCGTTTGAGCAAAAAGTCCGCCAAATAGTGACTGATGATTTGGTGGCAGAAATTGCCAACCAGAGTAAAACCGGACGGAGCCTGATCATTGGTACAGCAAACATCGATAACCAGCGCCTAGCCTTGTGGAATATCGGTCGGATAGCCGAGCATGGCTCCCCGCAAGCGACCGCTTTGATCCAAGAGTTGATTATTGCCAGTAGTTCCATACCGGGAGCGTTTCCGGCACGGAAAATTGAGTTCGACCTAGACGGGCAGCAGTTTGATGAGCTGCATGTTGATGGTGGGGTAGTGCGCCAAGTTTTTTTTGCCCCCTCTTGGGTTGATCTGCGCGATATAAAAGTCGAACAAAATATTTATGTAATCCGTAACGGTAGTCTTAAGTCAGAGTTTCAGCCTGTTTCTTATCGGCTGAGTCGGATTAGCGAAAGGGCAATCAGTACCTTAATGCTTAATCAGGGTATCGGCGATGTTGAGCATATCTACCATAATGCCCTTCAGCAGGGCATCAAGTTTAACTTGGCGTACATTGATGAGGACTTCCAGGCTCCGGAGGAGGCATCGCCTTATAGTGGCGAGTTCATGACTGAGTTATATGAATATAGCTACAAAAAAATGCAACAGGGAAACGCCTGGCAGGCGATTCCCCCATCCTTGCCTGAGTTTTACCGTGATGAAGCCGGCGCTTTTTCAGCGAGCGACTAGCTGAAGAACCTTTCTCTAAGCGCGAAGATATAATCAGCTTCGCTGGCCATCAGGCCGATAAGGACGATGAGCACGAGAGGTGGCAGGAATATGGTGCATACCAATGCCATTCGCTCCCACAACATGTGCATGAAAATGCTGGCAATCAGCCCGGCCTTGAGGGCCATAAACAGTATGATCAAACTCCAGCGCAGCAGTCCTTCTAGCTGGTAGTAGTCCACCATATAAGACAGGGCGCTGAGCACAAAAAGCAGTAGCCAAATTCCTAGGTATAGGCTGATAGGGTGTTTCTGCTGTGTTTTAGTTTTAGTATTAGATTTCGCTGAGCTAGCCATATGCGTGTCCTCCTTCAGGAGTTCGCTACCAAAGATAGAAAAACGCAAAGATGAAGACCCAAACAAGGTCGACGAAGTGCCAGTACAAGCCGGCAATTTCAACGATTTCGTAATTTCCTTTTGACTTGTTACCTCGCCGCTCGTAGTCCCCTCGCCATACTTTCCAAGCAACGATGAGCAGATAGATAACACCGACCGTCACGTGTAGGCCATGGAAACCGGTGATCATGAAAAAGCAGGCGCCAAACTGCGCGGCACCGTCTTCGTTACCCCATGGGCGGAAGCCATCTTCTATCAGTTTGCTCCATTCGAATGCCTGCATTCCGACAAAGCTGAGGCCGAACAAGGCGGTGATCAGCATCAGCAATGCGGTGGCGCCGCGCTTTTGCTGGTAGCCACAATTTACGGCCATTGCCATGGTGCCGCTGCTGGTGATGAGGATGAAGGTCATGATGGCGATCAGTACCAGCGGAATAGATTGCCCGGCAATGGTAAGGGCAAAGACTTCACTGGGTATAGGCCAAGGTTCAGTGGTGGTCATTCTTACCGCCATGTAGCCGACGAGGAAACAGCCGAAAACGAATATATCGCTGAGCAGGAATATCCACATCATGGTTTTGTTGCTTGATACATTGAACACTGCCTTGTCGGCAGAGTAGTCATTAACTATCGATGCCCACGCATGGTGGGTGGGATGGTCATCAGAATAAGCAGAACGAGGCATGGGGAACACCTCCTATTACGTTAAACGTAGAAGGCCGAGTAAGAACAGCCAGACAAACAACAAGAAATGCCAGTAGCGGGTGCATAGTCGCAGTGCTGGATAGAGCTGGTTGCGATGGCCGCTTCTGGCGTGGAATACCACCCAGCTAAGCGCAATAAGTCCGCCCAAAACATGCAGAGCATGCAGTCCGGTCAGCAAGTAGAAAAAGCTGGCAGCAGGTGTGCTACCGACATCCAGATTGACCGCTAGTAAGGCTTGCCATGCCCACAATTGGCTAAATACGAAGCCAAGCGTGAAAGCAACCGTCCAAATCAGCAGTGTATGGCTGGCGCGTAGTGAAGGCAGTAGCGCGGCTTTCCGGTAGCACAAATGCATGGTGACACAGCTCATCACCAACATCACAGTACTGACCGCGAGTTGCCAAGGCTCATTGACAGGCTGCCAGTCGGGCAATGACATTCTGATCCGGTAAGCGACGGCAAACAGGAAAAAGAACATGGTGATAACCGCAATTATCAACCAGACTGCAGTTGATGTCGGAGACTGCAGTTGGCTTCTGTAGCGAGCGCCAGGATCTTGGGTCAATGTTTGGACTGGTTTACTCATGAGCGTTCCTTATTGGCTTTTGCTGTCGATTCTCCGCCACTGCCGCCAGAAGGATCGGATGCAGGCTCTTGGGCCGAAGGCTGTGTCTGTGGAATGAAGTCTTTGTCATGGCCGGGTACACTGAAATCATAAGCCCAGCGGTATACGACAGGGAGCGTCTCACCCCAGTTACCGTGCTTCGGTGGTGTGTCGGGCGTAAACCATTCAAGCGATGTCGCTTTCCATGGGTTGCTATCAGCCACCTGGCCAAATTTCCAGCTCCAGAATAGGTTGATCAGGAAGATGATCTGAGCAGCCCCAACCACCAACGCTGCGATAGTGATAAAGGCATTCATGGACTGTGCCGATTCAGGAATGAAACTGTAATCATCCCAGTTGTAATAACGCCTTGGCATCCCGAGGATGCCGAGATAGTGCATCGGGAAGTAAATGGCATAGGTGCCAAGGAAGGTGATCCAAAAGTGAATATGGCCCATGGCCTGGTTCATCATTCTGCCGGTTACTTTCGGGTACCAATGATAGATCCCACCGAAGATAACCAATATTGGCGAGACGCCCATTACCATGTGGAAGTGAGCCACTACGAAGTAGGTATCGGAAAGCGGGATATCAACAATCACGTTGCCGAGGAACAAGCCGGTTAGCCCGCCGATGATAAAGCTGCTCATGAAGGCGATAGCGAAAAGCATCGGCAGGCTGAGGTGAATATCGCCACGCCAGAGGGTGAACAGCCAGTTGTAGACCTTGATGGCCGTGGGTACTGCAATCACCAAGGTGGTGGTGGCAAAGAAGAAGCCAAAATACGGGTTCATGCCACTGACATACATATGGTGGGCCCAAACGATGAAGCTCAGGGCTGCGATGCCCAGTATCGCCCAGACCATCATTTTGTAGCCAAAGATATTCTTCCTGGCATGGATACTGATGAGGTCAGAGACAATACCGAACGCGGGCAGGGCCACGATATACACTTCAGGGTGGCCGAAGAACCAGAACAGGTGCTGGAACAGGATTGGGCTACCGCCGTCATATCCGGCCTGCTGACCCATGGAATAAATGGCGGGCATGAAAAAGCTTGAGCCCAGCAGCTTATCGAACAGCATCATAATCGCGCTGACAAGTAGCGCTGGAAAAGCCAGTAAAGCCATGGCAGAAGCAGTGAAAATACCCCATACCGTCAGCGGCATGCGCAATAGGGTCATGCCCTCAGTGCGGGCTTGCAGCACGGTGGTGACATAATTCAGTCCCCCCATGGTGGCGGCTACAATAAACACCGCCAGCGAGATCAACATCAGCACAATCCCCCAATCAGTTCCGGGGGTGCCGGGCATAATGGCTTGTGGCGGATAGAGGGTCCAGCCTGCTCCTGTCGGGCCGCCAGTGACGAAAAAGCTGGCGACTAAAATGAGTGATGCTAGAAAGTAGAACCAGAAGCTGAGCATATTGAGATAGGGGAAAACCATATCTCGAGCGCCGACCATTAAGGGAATGAGGTAATTACCGAATCCTCCCAAGAATAGGGCGGTAAGTAGGTAGACCACCATGATCATGCCGTGCAGGGTCATCGACTGGTAATAAAGGTTGACGTCAATAAAGTCGAACTTACCGGGGAAACCGAGCTGCAGACGCATAATCCAAGACAACACAAGGGCTATCATCCCCATGGCAATGGCCGTCAGCGTGTACTGGATGGCAATAACCTTATGGTCTTGGCTCCAGACATATTTGGTCCAGAAAGATTGTGGACGCTTCTTCACTGCGTAGGGGCTGGTTTCAAACATTATTGTGCTCCCTCGTTATCGCCTTTGGGTGATGATACCGCCTTGATATAGGCGATGATGGCGTCCACTTCCTCATCGTTAAATTGGTAGACCGGCATGATAGCCGGATAGCCTTTTACAATTTCCGCGTTGGCGTTGAGAATCGCGACTTTGAGATATTCATCGTCAACCAGCACTTTCGTATCATCAGACAGGATTTCGGTTTTGCCATAGAGGCCGAGCCATGTTGGGCCGACACCCGGTTTGCCGTCTATGCTGTGGCATCCGATACAGCCATTCACTTCAGAGAGGGTTTTGCCATGCTCGACAGGATCGGTAACTGGCCCATCCCTTTCTGAAGCAGGCTGCTGGGTTTGGGAAAAGGTCGGTTGTTTGGCTAGCCAGCGGCCAAATTGGGCATCGTCTTCGACCACCACCCTGCCGCGCATATTGAAGTGGCCAACACCGCACAGCTCTGCGCATAAAATATCAAAGGTGCCGCGTTGGGTGGGGGTGAGCCAAAAATAGCTGACGCTGCCGGGCACCATATCCATCTTGGCGCGAAATTGCGGGACGTTGAAATCATGCAGGACATCTTTGGATCTCAGCAGCACCTTGTAGGGTGAGTAGAGTGGTAAGTGCAATTCAGGGCTTAAGATGATTTTGTCATCGCTGGAGGCGGGATCATCAGGATCCAGTCCTAACGGGTTCGTTGGGCTGATAAAGCGCACGTCCGACTTCCCCAACTGGTTATCCTCTCCCGGGAAGCGAAAGCTCCATTTCCATTGTTCGCCGACCACTTCTACTTCTTTGGCGTCATCTGGCACAGCGACGAATTTGCCATAAACCACTAAGCCGGGTGCCAACAGCCCGATAATCGCAACAGTGGTCAAACCGATAAGCCAAGCTTCAAGGCGTTTGTTGTCGGGCTGGTAAGTGGATTTGTGCCCTTTGCGGTGGCGATACTTGAACACAAACCAGGCAATCATCAGGTTAATGACAATGAAGAATGCACCGGTGATCACCAAAGTCAGGTTGAAGGCATTGTCTATCTCGCCCCAGTTGGAGGCGGCAGGGGTCAGCCACCACGGGCTGAGAAAATGAAAGGCAATGGATGCCACAACTATCACTATCAAGACAATGGCAATCGCCATGAGCTTTTCACCTCGCAAATCGGTAAGCTCGCTTCCATGATAATGAAATGTGACTGAAAGAGTTCCCAAAGCAGCGACGGGTTGGGTTATCGCTGAATAATATCTATCTCGCCAAGAGGCTGATTAATGGTAATATCTTGTTACATTCTAGCGGGGGATCCTCAAAGCCGCGAGATCTTCAATGAATTTCTTATTCTGAAGCTGTTTCATGTTCGCTTCATCGCGGTGGCTAGAACCCATAATTTTTCACTACAGTTAATCTGAACGATAAAGACAAAAAGAGGTGCTTAGTGGCCGGAGCGAGCTTATTAACCCTGTTAGATGATATTGCCACTGTGCTCGATGATGTGGCTATCATGAGTAAAGTGGCAGCCCGCAAAACCGCCGGGGTGCTGGGAGATGACTTGGCATTGAATGCCCAGCAGGTATCGGGGGTACGTGCCGAGCGTGAAATCCCCGTGGTGTGGGCCGTCGCCAAGGGATCGTTTCGCAATAAGTTGATTCTGGTGCCTGCGGCATTGTTGATCAGTGCCTTTGCGCCCTGGCTGATCACTCCGATGCTACTGGTCGGCGGCCTGTTCCTCTGTTTTGAAGGGTTCGAAAAAGTGATGGAGAAGGTGTTTCATCCGCATCGGCCAGAGGACAGTGACGAGTTCGAGCAGATGGATGCGGCAGAGGATCTGGTCGAGTTTGAGAAAAAGAAAATACAAGGGGCTATAAGGACTGATTTTATTCTCTCGGCCGAGATTATTGTGATCGCCCTTGGTACGGTGCAGGAGTCGGCTATGCTGACCCAGGTGCTGGTGGTTAGTGTGATTGCCCTGCTTATGACCATTGGTGTTTATGGCCTAGTGGCCGGTATCGTCAAGCTTGATGATCTTGGCTTGTACCTTGCCCGAACGAGTGAGGCGGGTTCCTTCAAACGCGGAATCGGTGAATCGCTGATCAAGGCGGCCCCTTATCTGATGAAGAGTCTGGCGGTTGTCGGCACGATTGCCATGTTCTTGGTGGGGGGAGGGATCGTGGTGCACAGTGTGCCGCACTCCCATTTCTTGATAGAGCACCTGACGCACCAAGCTTCAGAAGTCCCTGGTGGTGCCTTGATGCTTCCTGCGTTTGTCAATGCGGCGATTGGCCTGTTCAGTGGGGCCGTGGTGTTATTTGTGGTAACCATTTACCGCAGGATCAGAGACGCGGTGGCTTAAAGATCATAAAGAAACCGCCGCACTCATTTTGAGTGCGGCGGTTTTTTGTTGCAGTGGCTATGGCTGGCTATAGGCCATAATGCCACTGATATTAATATATTGATTGTTAGACTCTAGCCGTATATAGCGGATCTGAGATGTTGGCAGATCATGGCGGTCATCGAATATCCACTCATCTTGAATTCCCAGCGGACCTGAGTTCCAAACTGAATTTCTCGAGCCGTCGAGCAATTGCAGCGTGATATTTTCTGTGCGGGACTGACAACAATCCGAGCGGTTGGTCAGGATGATTGCGCTAATTGGCAAGCTTGCTTCGAGATCCACTTCAAGCCATTCTGAACTGCCACGCTGTGAGTGGACGAAAGTGGATGACTTGCCGTCGACGGCATGGCTTGCAGGGAAGCGGCTTTCATCGTAATAACTGGATATCGTCACCGGTTTACCAAAAGCCACATCTGTCCCTTCGCCAGGATCGATACCAGACCATCTCATGGTGCCATTGACAGGCAGCACAGGTTTATCTAGGCCGTAGCAGTAATCATTGCCGTCAGCTTGGTAGTATTGAAGCATGGCTTGGGCAAAGTCATGTTCGGCCAATTGCAACCGCGCCTTCTCGGAGACTGAGATCCCCCACATGTTCAAATAGTCACCATAGTCGAGGCGGGTAACATAGGAAATGCCAATTGCGAGCCAGTCGTTATTGCTGATGGATTTTATTTCATCATAAGAATACTGGCTGAATCCCAAGTTATCTCTGCGGAGCAACCATTCGGACTCATTCTTTTTGGCCCGGTTAAATTCACGTTCCAAGATATGAAGTCGTGCCAGTAGGTGCCAGCCGTCTTGAAGCACGCCTTGGGCTTGGGCGGCCATCATCATCTGGATATAGATGGCAACACCATGATTCCATTTTGTTAAGTTGGCTTGCTGCATATAGGCAAAAGGATCTGGCTGATTCTGTGCTGTCTGCAGCGTTTCATACATGGATTTAAAAGGAAGTTTCTGGCAGCTTGGGGCTTCTCCTGTTTGCTTGAAGAATTGGGTTTTTGAATAGTACGAATAAGGGTTGGTACTGGCATGGCCTTCCCAGCCACTGAAGCGGAAACGTCCTTTTTCTAAGCCGTGGCCGAGTTCGTGGATATCACCATGGCCGGTTGGGCTAAAGGCCCAGCCCGCATCATAGGGGTTGCCCGAGCAGCCATAGCCGCAAGTCGGCTGATCCGCATTCATATGCTTGACGATGGCATGGCTGTCGATTGTCCAACCCTTCTGGGCCGCAAAATCATGAATTTCTGGGATCTGGGTGATACCGTCTCCCTGGAAACCTGCCAGTACGTGTGGGTAGTCATGAATGTATGCATCAATTGCGCTGGCTAAGTTTTCCGCGGTTGTCCAGTTGGCATCTGACAAAGTGGACTTCATCTTCGACATGGTCGAGTGCACTTCAAAGTAGGGAGTGGCCACCTCAGCCCAATCAAATTGCTCTTGCTCCATTGCCTGGGCAAAGCTGATGTTGTCTTCGCTGCTTCGCCAATGAGGGTGGCGGCCAATTTGCTTGAACGCCAGCTCAACGGGTAATCCTGCCTCACCACTAAATCCGACTTGCACCGGCCCGCCGTAAGGCGACGTTAGCTTGAGGGTTTCACCCGGCAGTAAGCTAATTTTCACTGACTGGAGGTACTTCGGCCGTTTGTAGCCCCCGGAGGAGAATGGCTTCGAAGCTGATGAGCGCAACGAATTGACAAACACTGTGGTATTGGCTGCGGCATTATCATCAAGGCGCGTTACTTCAAATGTTTGTCCCGGCAGGGCGTAAACACCGGCAGACTGGAAATGAGCCTTGCTTGTCAGTGTTACAGTCCGGTCGCTTGGTGTGATATGGCTGAAGTCACCGCGGCTAAAGTTGCCAAGATCCGGCTGTGCAGGGCTGAGGTCACGGTAATTGTATTGAACGTGGTCGGCATAATAGGCTTCCAGGAAGCGGGTGGTATCGCTCGAGGCCATGTCCATTGGAAATGAAACGGACTGGCGGAAATAATCGGCGAGCAAGATCAGCAGTTTCTGGTACTTATATCCTTCTAGTGAGAATAAGTCGGTCTTGTTGCTGTCTAGGCCGTTGGCCATGTTCCTGACAAGGGTCGCTGCGTCTTGGAATTCAGTTTTGAAGCTGTCGACGTTTGAACAACTTGAATCACATTGGCTTAAATCACTGGTAAAGCTTTGATCGCGGAAATGCGAGACCATGGTTTTGACTTTTTCGACATCGTCAGGCAGTAGTCCTTGTCTAGCTGTAATATCAAAACCTTTCAGCCCTAGCTTTTTCCAGTAATTATCCCATTCGTAACTGACATTGAAGAGCTGGAATAGCAGTTTGCCCAGTGCGGTCTGGTTGCCGTCATGATGGAGATACATAACGGGGATCCCTTGTGCCTGCGCAGCTTGCACTTGCTCAGCAATGATCTCGGCGTCTTCCCCGCTGCGAAGGTACTGGGAAACGATCAATAAATCAGTTTCTGGGGTGATACAGCCGTTAAGTGCCGTGCCATTGCAACTTCTGGCCGGATTGTAAGTGACGCTATCGGGAAAGCGGTGATCTAGCCAGTTACGCGTCGCACTTTCATCGGGGAAGTAATAGCCATTCTCCATCTGTGCAATAACAATGTTCAGCCCGCCAGAAAGAATATCACTGGGTGTTTTACCGGTTAGCCACTGAATACTGTTTTCAACAAAAGCCTCTGTTTGTTCATTGGTTTCAAAACCACGCTGCCAAGTTCGCATGGGGTTGGAGCCGAGCACTAAATAGCGGCTGTTGTCTGTTTCACCAACAATACCGATGGCTTTTTCATACACCGTCTTACCCGACACATAGACATCGTTGGTGTACAAAATGGCTTCGTTGACTCCATAGGTAGGAATAAACGTGCTGGCATCGTGAGTTGGGTCCCATGATAGGTTGGTTAAGCTGCTGCCGTCTTCTTTGGCATGCCCATCAGGCGTGAGGTTGAAAATGGCATTTTTTGCCTCTTGATATTGCGTGCTGTTAGCTTCAATGACATTGAGGATCGCTTGCAGCACCGATTCCCTATCTGGAATGAGAAGGGCATTTCCAGATTCAACGGCGGCGTCCACGGGATCAGGGCAGCCTGATGTCACGGCATAGAAGCTTGCTTGAGGGGCGTAGCTATTGACAGGTTGGTAGGCCAGGAAGCATCCACTATGCGATTTTTGTGCCTGTTGGGTGAAGTCTGACGGCAAGCTTTTATCAACGAAGAAGTCAGGCCATTTGTCCAGCTGAACAACACCGGTATGGTAATTGTCGATATCGATGCCAGCCAGTTGGCTGAAGAAGTTAGTTTGGCCGCCTTCATTGCGATAAATGGGGGTAGAAAAGCGGACTGGGGCGCCATAACGAACATATACCTTGGTATCGTTTACGTTGACAAAATAGTACCCAGCGATTGGGTCCCAGTTTGGGTGCCCTCCGCAGCTGTAGGAGCAATCGCCTAATTCGGTGATACCAGCACTTTGAGAAGCCATATAGACCTCGCTCAGCGCTTGATTTGCCTGTACAGCAAGTTGTTCAAGTTCAATGGTGAGAGGGGCGGCAAGGGCTGACGAGCAGCCTATCGCCCAAACCCCAAGCGTAAGCTGGCAGAGTTGTTTTTTCATGGATAATTCCCTTATCGATTTAAAGAGGGGGGGGGTAATGTAAAATAATTATGTTTTTATTCAGTGGTTTACAGTGAGAGAAAATATCTCCTAGGCTTAAGGCAAAGGTGTATGTTGCTTTTATTTATAATGTTAATGGAATGGTGTGAGTAAACCAGTGCTATTCTGTGAGCTTGCTTCATAGACTGATTGATTGTATGGATAATTGGGCGAAATGTTATTTGTTGAGGTTTGTTTTTGGGCTCGGTGAGAAGGTTGCCAGAAAAGAACATAATCATACCGGGACTCTCTTGGTCAGATAAATTGTACAGACATTGAGCTGTCGAACTCGTGAGGCTTTACAACAAGAAAGTCCTACTTTACTATACGCCGCACTTACGGAGAGATGGCTGAGTGGTTGAAAGCACCGGTCTTGAAAACCGGCATACGTTAATAGCGTATCTAGGGTTCAAATCCCTATCTCTCCGCCACATTCAAAAAAAGCCAGCTTAACTGCTGGCTTTTTTACATCTGTCACTTGGCAATGAAAGTGATAGGGTGAAGAACGCTAGACAGGGTTCAGCCGAGCTAAGCGAGACAACGTTGCTAGCCGAAGGCGTTTTAAAGCAACGGCCCGAAGGGCGAAGTAAATCCCTATCTCTCCGCTACATTCAAAGGCCTTGACTAGGCGTCCCCGACGCAGACAAGGCCTTTTTCGTATCTACGCTGTCAATAATCTTCTTGCTCACAAAAGAAGCACCGATGTACTTATTGAGATTCCCAAATAGCGTGTACTTCACTCGTATCGCCATTCCATTTTCAAAGTGTTAAATTGGCTATCCCAACGAATTCACATTCTTACTACTGACCCGTGAGCGTAAGACCGATTATCTGCGAATATTGTTCAAGTGCAATTGCTTCACGAGTTGTTTGATAAAGCCATTGCCACATCATTGAGCCTCATGATGTTTAAAGCAAGGCATATCCAATACCATTAATGGGTGTCATAGGTATACAAGTATCAACCACAAACCTAAACTAATGCACCTTTGCTTAGTACTGCCCTGAACAAATGCAAGGTTAAGGTTTGTATCGACCCATAAACATTAGATGAGTAAACAGCTTTTTCGAGTATAAAAAATAACTGTATTCAAACTAGGTTACATAGGATAATGCGTTCTTTAATTCCCATGCTTTTGTTATGGTTATGTTTGGGTTTGTTTGTGAATATTGAAATTTGGATTACGTATCTTAGTGCAACTTTTATATACAGCGTGATTCCTGGCTCTGGTACAATTAATACCATTAATAATGGGATGGTATATGGTTTTAGTAAATCGCTGATATCTATCATAGGTTTGCAACTTGGTCTTGCATTCTACATCATCCTTATTGGTATGGGGTTAGGTGTTCTTGTTTCGCAGTCGTTGATGGCATTTATAGTAATCAAGTGGGTGGGAGTAGCTTACTTAATCTGGCTTGGAATACAAAAATTTCAAGAAACCACTACGATCAATTCTACAGATATATTAGTTGAAACTTCCGAATGGAAACTGTTTAGAAAAGCTGTTTTTGTCAACCTGACGAATCCTAAAACAGTAATCTTCTTTGCTGCTCTATTGCCACAGTTTCTTGATGCAACTTCTTCACATTATCTACAAATCATTCAGATGGGGGCAACCACAATCATAGTAGATACTTGTGTAATGTTAATTTATGTCATATTGGCTGCAAAGCTTGCTTATTACATCAGGTCTCCAATGGTCTTAAAAAGACTTAATCGTATTTTTGGAACAATGTTCATAGGTTGCGGAGCGCTGTTAGCTAGCGCCAAAGCATAACTTGCTGTTAAAGCCTCTTTTCACTGAAGGGGCTTTTTCGTATGTGCTGAATTACTGCTTTCTCCTCGCCTGTCGCCATATGGTAATTAAAGCCGCATGGGGTTTGTTACTTTGTTGTTGGCTCGTTGCATATTTAACACCTTGTACTGGTGTTTTGCATAAGGGCTTTAATATGAATGAAGTGCTATTGGAGGACAAATGAACAAAGTAAAGATGGCTATCGTTGCTGGCTGTTTGATGTTGGCTACCGGCCATGCCTATGCCGTTTCTGATGCTGCCAAAGTTGGTGCAAATGCCGGTGCGATGATTTATTGTTATGAGCATGTCGCGAGTCCAAGTCAGCACTCAAAATATAAGCTGCTTAAGCTTAATACTTACGATGAATATAAAAAATTACCAGATGGTGCGCGAGCAAAAGCGCTGGTAGTGAAAAAAGCAGCAGAGGATGGTGATTATTTAGGTGATCGTCTAGACAAAGGCCGATGCGATAGTCTGCGTAAAATGTTATACATAAAATATAACTAAATAGTCAAAGTAAGGGTAAGTTTAATCGGTTACCAAAAATATAAGGTGAGCATTAATTCCAAGAACTCGGTGTTATCGTCTGTTAGCCGCTTCTTTTGCTCATCTTGTTGGCATACATTAGTTTGTCCGCTTGGATACATAGATCTGAAAGCTCAATACCGTCATTGGTATCTACGCATAAGCAACCATAACTGACGCTAAAACCATTGGTGTACAGTTCAAATTCTTTTCGCTTGGAGAGGTTGGTGCGGTAGTTATCTTCAATTAACCGACATATTTGTCGCAGTCTAGGCTCATTGATGTTGTTTAGTACTGCAACAAATTCATCGCCTCCTACGCGTGCTAAGATATCAGTTGAACGAGTTGATTTTTTTATTTCAACAGCTAGGGCTTGAATAGCAATATCACCACAGTCATGGCCTAATTGATTGTTTATCTCCTTGAGATTATCAGAGTCAAAATAAGCAATGGCAATAGAGTTAATGGTGTTGTTATTATTCTGTAGCGTTTTCTGAACCATGGCCGAAAGACCACGTCGGTTATACAAACCGGTTAGCTCATCGGTCAGGGCAAGTTTTTTGACATTCTCGTAAGCATCGATAAGTTTCAGGTCGGCGGTAATTAATTCTCTAAGTTGATAAAGGAGTTGATACAAGGTGTCATTGTATTCAGTCGGCTTGGTGTCTATCGCACAGATAGTGCCGAACACGGAGTTATCAGGCCAGTATATAGGTACACCAAAATAAGATCGAATCGGGCCATCTTTTACAAATGGAATTTGGCTCCAATGTGGATCGTTGGCAGGATCGGCGACATACAGCGCGCTTCCTTTTTCGATAACATGGCGACAAAAGCTGTTCATTTCATAGGGCCAAGCATCACCGGTTTTGAGAAAGTTATCCCTATTCTGGCTAGAGCGAACAGTATAGAACTCATTATCACGTAACTGTACGATGGCCCCGCAAGCACAGTTGAACAATTGGGCAATCAAATCGACCGTTTTTTGCCACTTTTCCAAATCCAATTCAGGGTGACTATTTGAAGCTAAGCATTTTGTGCGAACAAACATTTCTAATCTCCACCTTTGCATTAGGAGTATATGTAAGCTGGTAGGCATCAATGGTGGATTAGTTGTATTTTGTGATGTTGCTGTGATTTTTTTTGATAATTGCTCAGGGGCGTAAGTGTAATTTGCAACCTCAAACCATTAATGCCTTGATAGCTAGACAGGTTGTCGAGGCGGGAAAAAATGCTAGGGAGAGCATTCCTCCCCTACTTAATGTTTGTGTTATGAGCAAACAAACCATGAGTTGGCCGGGGCTGTGATATATGAAGTACGGTGCCAGTTAACCTTTTCTCGCATCGGTGCTGTTCTGATATCGCCCTTGAACTTTTCTTTTACCGAAACTTTGACCAGACCATCGTTGACACTGAATACCTGTCCTCGATAGGTGTGACCGAGGTTGGTTTGATGCGGATGATCATAGAGGCATACCGTGGCGCCGACATGAGAGTAAATATACTGGCTTTCATCGCCCCAAGGTGCAGTAGGCGGCGATGCCGGTTGGTTGATTGCCTGCGTGATCGCAGTTCCGGGGGCTAGTTCGCGCAGCGGGGAATAGGGCTCATAACCCAGAACTTGAGCGCTTTCATACCACTGGCTTTGACTCGCTTGGGTATTTTCGTTTAACCGTAACGTGACAAAAGGCCCGTCCAAACATAAATCAGCCCATAATGCGGTGCTGGTGATTTTCGCAGAGAACAGTGGCTGTTCATTGGGAGTATTGGCAGCGAGTACGCACCAAGCGCCACTGGCTTGACTGATCAGCTGTCCTCCGTTGGTATCACAGACCCTTTTGGCCAGAGCTTGATATTCCGCAATATCATTTGCAGCCTGTCGGGGGTTATCTGAGCAATAGCGATAGGTATAAGCAAATGTATTTTTGGGGTAGAACACCCCTTTATCGACAACGGCTCCGTTACGGCGGGTATCCGTTAGTGCGATGAAACTCTGGGTCGAATCATAAAAACTGTATTCTCCACTGCGCCTTACCCCGTCAGGCCCGGAGCTGCAGCCACTGAGCAACAGCGAGATGAATACGGAGAATGGAACGATCTTTTGAGTCAATGAAAACATTGCGCACCTACCTCCAACGCCTACGACATGACAGATTCCGTAACCTAATCAAAAACGTTACCTGTGTCACAAAACAAGCTTGGGTATAAGTATATCGGATTTGTATCGAACTGCTTGCGATGTCTGGATGCTGGGCACCTATCGCTATTGTATGTAGTGCCCAGGAATATGAGAGCTTATTGGCTAAGTGGCAGACTGGCTCCAAGCAGGGCAAATACCGAGCCGCATCCTCGGTTGAAGCGCTGGCCACTTTTTTTCAGCCAAGGGCGCAGCTGATGGGCAATGCAGGCAACAAAAAACTCAACACAGAACTCCACCACTGCGAATGTCGCCGCCAGAATGAAAAACTGGGTGAGCAGTGGTTCATTGGGCGTCATAAATTGCGGCAAGAACGCGCCAAAAAATAAAATAACCTTTGGGTTTGAAACTGCCGCCAGAAGCCCCTGGCGAAAGCGGGCCAATTGCCCATTGTCAACAACGGTCTTGTTTTCCAATGTGATGGCTGGAGCTCGCCATAATTGGATCCCGAGGTAGACGAGGTAGGCGCCACCGAGCCATTTCAGCACAGAAAGCACATGTGCCGAGGCCATCATGAGCGAGCCGATCCCAAACATCGAAATGGCAATTACGCCAATAAAGCCAGTTACTCCTCCCAGAATGGTTGGGAGTGTTTTTCGGCGGCCATAAAGGGCGCCGTGACTTAAGGCCAGTAAGCCATTTGGGCCTGGAGCAAAAGCTAATCCAATGACGGCTACCAAATAGAGCAACCAAGTTTGCAGTTCCATAATATACCTTATAGAGGAGAAGGGGCTGGCTGGCAGTATACGAGTGAGCGGTACAAAAGTTATGGTTATATCTGGACTAACTGAGGTAATATTTGGACATTATCAGCGTTTCACGGATCCCCATGTCTACTCATCTGCCTTCATCTTCAGCCCCGGAACCGCCAATGAATGAGCCGGATGTACGTTTCTTGCTGGTCCCGTTGCCCACTTTTAATATGCTGCCGTTTGGCAGCTTTCTCGATAAATTACGTTTTTCTGCCGATGATGAGGATTACAGCCGGCAGAAATACTGTGCTTGGGATGTGGCAGGATTGTCTGAAGGCGAAGTGGTATCAAGCAGTGGTGTGCAGCTCTCGATTCCGCTGTCATTCAAACATGTTGATTTGGCTCAATATGATTATGTCGTAGTGTTTGGTGGCCGCAGCGCCGGCGAGATGAAAGCTATGGCTGCTCTGTACCAGTCCTTTTTCAAGCAAGCCGTTGCCAGAGGCACTACTTTGGTGGCGGTGGACAATGCCAGCTTTTTACTAGCTGAATTGGGATTGTTTGCCGGTTGTGAAGTAGCTGTACACTGGCGTCACCAGCAGGAGTTTGAGACCGCTTTTCCGACGTTGAAGGTGAGCTCTGACCAACTTTATTGTTTAGATGGTAAGCGGATCAGCTGTGTTGGAGGTTCTGCCGTTATCGAATTGGCCATCGAGCTGTTAGCTCAAAAGTGTGGCCGTGAGAGGGCGTTGAAAGGGTTGGCGGATATGCTGGTGGATGAAACCCGAAATAGACAACATTATTTGAAATCACTGGGACACGAGAGCAACCAAGCGCATCGACATAATCGCCATATTTCACGAGCGATCTCACTCATGCGCCAGAATTTATCGGTATCACTGAGTATTGAGGCATTGGCCGTGCAGTTGGGGTTAAGTCGTAGGCAACTCGACCGGGTTTTTAAAACAGAATTGGCAATTAGTCCTCGCGAATACTGGGCTGAAATGCGGATGGATCATGCGCATTGGCGCTTGCAAAATTCCTTCTTCAGTCTTTCTGATATCGCCAATGAAGTCAGCTTCTCTGATGTAAGTTATTTTTGCAAAGTGTTCAAGAAACACTTTGGATATAGCCCAACCCAATTGAAGAAAGATGGCAAGGTACATTAGTATCCGGGTTGTTATATCTACAGAAAAACAGCGTACTAGTGAGTGCGTATTAATTGCGTTGTTGTTATTGCTGTTTTTTGTACTTTGTCATCGGTTTTTTAAGACGGATTTGTATTCTTGAGTAACAGGCATTCCACAACATATCAGAATCTATTCTATTGAATAAACCTTGGAGGTAATTGCTATGTTTCATAGCAATGCGTTATTTTGTATTGCTATCTATAATTAATATTTATTAATGAGGTGGCTCATATTCTTGTATGGCTTCATGCACAGGAAGTGGGTTTGCGATAATTCGTGTTCCATTTGGAAAGTGATGAAGTATTATCTTGCTTTGTTTCTTTTTGGGGAGGCTAAATGTTGAATTTGGCGTCTATTGAGTGTATTCCAGAATTTTCTTTTGATTTTATTTACTTTCTGCTGAGCAGGTCACATTAGCGCTTGCTCTTATTGCATATACATCACATTTTCCATTCCCTGCCTTCTGTATATTTTCGACCACGACAATGCTCGTTCGAAAATAATATAGGTAACGAAATGAAAAAAGTATTTGCTCACCGTGGTATGTCTGCACTTGCTCCTGAAAATACGCTGGCAGCATTTTCCATGTGCAAGCAATATGGAATTCAATGGATTGAATGTGATGTCGACATCCTGGCCGATGGAACGGTCGTTTTATCTCACGACGATACGCTGGATCGTTGTACTGACCGCTGTGGAAGTTTATATGACCTTACCTTAAGCGATTTATCTGATATTGATGCAGGTAGCTGGTTCCATGATGATTTTATCGGCGAAAGAATCCCCACCTTTGAACAACTCGTTACACTAGCTAATGAACATGAGCTTAACCTAAATGTTGAGATCAAGTCTTGTACTGCCGGCTGGGAGATGACCGATAAGCTACTTACGAATGTCATCCGTGATTTAGAAAAGTTAAACCCAGAACGTGAGCTGATTGTGTCGAGCTTTAATCATTTAGCGCTTGTCGAGTTCAAGCGCCGTCGACCTGAAACTGCAGTGGCTTGCTTATTTGAAGATGCAAATCTATGGGATGACTGGTGTTCGATCCTAGAGGCTTGCCAGGCAGAGTATATCCACCCTGAAGATGTCAATCTAACCAAAGAAAAAGTACAAAAGTTCAAGGCCGCTGGTTACAAAATTAATGTGTATACAGTGAATGATCTTACTCGTGCCAACCAGCTATTTAATTGGGGAGTTGATGGTGTTTTCACCGATATCGCCAACCAATTTCCGTCAAAGTATAAAAAGTAACAACTACGTCCAATAACAACAAATAGAAGAAACTAAGTTATGAAACGAATGATTGAAAAAATAGGTTTTGACTCTAACAAGCGGTTTTACGGCTTCTTGTCGGTAGTCATGTCAGGCCAGATCATCTACTCAGCTTTTGAAGCGTTTAAAGGCACGTTCTACAACTTATTATTGGATGTGCTTCAAATCGACAATACCCAAATGGGTATCTTGTTTACCTTGATCGGCTCAGCAATGTTCTTCTACATTCCTGCGGGCTGGGTTAATAACCGATTTTCTGTTCGTTCTATTTTGATGAGCAGCCTAGCCGTTCGCTTTGTCAGTATGATGTTTATCATCCTATTCCAGCCGGAATTCACCGTACTGGCTATCATTGCCGGTATCTGGGGTATTACTGATGCTATCTTCTGGCCTGCGGTAGTTAACGGTGTCAACCTAATGTCGGGAGACAAGAATAAAGGGATGGCCTTTGGTTTACTTGAGTCTATCCGCCGTGCGATGGAAATGAGCATGAACGCCGCTATTGTTGGTATCATGGCATTGATCGGTGGTTCTATTCTGGTATTCAAAGGCGCGATTCTGTTCTATACCTTGCTAATTATCCCGATGATCTTCCTTGTCTGGAAATATGTACCTAATAACCAATTGGAGGTTAAAGAGGGCGAATCCAAGAATAAAGCGGCACTGCAGGGGCTTATTCACGTTCTGAAAATGCCAACAGTATGGTTGGCGGCATTAACGTCGATGACGGTATACTGGACATACATTACCCTAATTTACACCGTCCCTTACCTGCAAGCAGTATTTGGCTTGACTACGTCTCAGGCGGCAATGTTCGGGATCATCAATACCGGTGCTATGGGGGTTATCGCGGGACTTGTCGCTGGTACATTGTCTGATTTTCTATTCAAGTCATCGACTAAGATGATGATGTTTGCCCTTGGTTTAACTGCACTATGCTTATTGGCTACTATTCTGATGCCGAAAGGTGAAGGTATGCTGATGATGAATATCATCCTGCTGATGTGCTTCTCGTTCTCTATCTTCTTAGCAAAAGGTATCATCTTGGCGCCGGTTGCTGAAGCGGGTGTACCTGCTCAGTGTAGCGGTGCGGCAATGAGTGTTGGTTCGTTTGCAGCTTACGCGTCTGTTTTCTGGGCATATGCGCTGAACGGCTGGATCATTGATACCTTCGACAAGATCGAGGCCTATCAAATGATCTTCGGTATCGGCCTAACGGTGTCATCGGTAGGCATGCTATGTGCAGGTGTGTTGCTGATAGTGAAGCGTCGACAGCAAAACCAAGAAGTGAGTCCGGAACCCGTCGCATCATAACTTATGAGGCATCCAATCACTTTCGTGATTATATAAGCTAGGATGAGCGGTGCGAACCGCTCATCCTTTTTGATGTTAAACGCCAAGCATAAATTTGAGGCCAAACGTGTTTAGCGGTATCAGTGCATCGAAGTTGCTTGATGCAAGAGGAATTATAATATAATCAATTCAATCGGTTTCTTTATCTTAAGCTGGCTGCGGCTGCAGGCGAGAACAATACGGTAATTGGGGCAACCTAAAGATTTCGGTGAGCTAGGTATACCGGTACCCGCTTGGCTCAAGTCATTGAGTAAGCCTGTTTCTTTAAGATGAGGTGTTTTTGTTAAGTATTCAAAAAACATACTTGAAATGATCCTGTGTAGCTTCGATAAAAATAGAGTGAAAAACTACATTTAATAAATTTTTGATGATTTATTGTTGGGTGTAAACTTTTTTTTGGTCAATGTTTTTCTAGTATCACTCAATTCATAAAGCTACTAGTAGTTGTCATTTGCTTTGAAACTGTTGATGATAAAAGTAATTATTCGTTACTAACTATAGTTTAATTTTTCTTCTGCAGTTTTTACATTTGTAAACAGCATTATAGAAAAACTTTTGAATAAGACTTCTTTTTATTTGGATAGCCGCTGGATTGTCACAGCACTTCATACAAATATCCTTTTGAAGATTGATTTTTTCGGCATGGTATACATATTGTCAGACACTGAATGTGATCTTGCTCACAAAAGGAGAGGGTGGTTAGCCTTGATTTTATAAATAATGTCAATACTATGTGTTTCTGAAATAAATGGTTAATATGTTTTTCTTGGTATTTCAAATCATTAACTAAATTGGCGATAAATTGCTTTGGTATGGCGGGATGATTTTTTGATAGCATGTTCATCTAAAGAGTGTTTATATTTGCTAATAAGCTATTAGCCTTGCTTAAGGTAGATGTTCGTCCTTCTTCAGACATATTATCCCAACTTCGGTAAATCATCCTGGTTCTGGGATTTTTTGCTAGCCAGGTATCATTCTTATGAAGAAAATTCCAATATAAACTATTTAATGGGCATGAATTTGCTTCTGTTTTTGTTTTGACATCATAAAAGCAGTGTTTGCAATGGTCGCTCATTTTGTTGATATAGTTTCCACTGGCCGCATAAGGTTTAGTGGCAATGATGCCATTGTCGGCAAAGAGTGCCATACCGCGCGTATTGGGCATTTCAACCCACTCGATGGCATCGATGTATATCCCCAGGTACCACTGCTCTACTTCATCAGGGGCTATGCCAGCCAATAAACAAAAATTACCCGTTACCATTAAGCGCTGAATGTGGTGGGCATAGGCATAGTCCAAAGATTGTGTAATTGCTGCTTTCATACAAGCCATTTTGGTTTTCCCTGTCCAGAAAAAATCCGGTAGGCGGCGGGTGGCCTTTAAGGCATTTGTTTGGCTGTAGTTGGGCATATTGCCCCAATAGATGCCACGAACATACTCTCGCCAGCCCAAAATCTGCCTGACGAAGCCTTCTATCTGGGCAATGTTTATCGCGCTATTCAGCTCGTAGGCGTTAATTGCCTGTTCGATAACGTCTTTGGGAGAGATAAGCTTGCAGTTCAAAGCGAATGATAGTCGTGAGTGGTACAAGCTCCAACTGTGCGGGCTATTCTCCGTCATGGCATCTTGGAAGTAGCCAAATCGCGCTAAGCAGTGGCGGCAAAAGAAATCCAACAGTGCTTTGGCTTGGCTGGCGGTGACTGGCCAGAGTAATTGCGGTTGGGCATGGCCGATAGTGGCGATATGGTGCGATTCAATCCTGCTTAAGATGGCGCTAACGTCATTGGCAAAACAGAGCGGAGCAGGGATGTCTTTTAGCTCATTGGCTTTGAGTTTGTTACGGTTGCTTTGATCAAAATTCCACTTTCCCCCGAGCGGCTGGTTATCCTCCATCAGGAGGTTAAATCTTTTTCTCATACGACGGTAAAAATGCTCCATTAATATGTGCTTTCCTGCTGGGAAATCAGCTTCAATCTCACTGAAAGGCAAGAGGAAATGTTCGGTGTCCCATTCCCTGCAATAAAAGCCAGTTTGGCTAAGGGTGCCGGCAAGTGAATGTAATTGTTCATACAATCTGTACTCGTCGGGGCGCTGGAATTCGAAATGTGTACATTGATGCTGCTTCAGTAGACTGACAATGAGATTGGGTAGATCCGCAAACTGTGCGGATTGGTCGAGGCTAAGATAAGTGACTTGATGTCCCTTCAGCTTCAGATGGTTAGCAAAATGCTCCATGGCAGCAAAAAAAGCAGATACTTTCTGTATATGATGAGTGACATAGCCTGTTTCTTGATGAAGTTCGGCGATTAGATATAGGGTAGTTTCATCGGCGCGGCTATACCAAGAGTGCTCTGCGTTTAATTGGTCGCCGAGGATTAATCTGAGTGTTTTAAATCGCACTGCTGACATCTGGCACCTGTCTCTGCGTTGTTATCGAATAGGCCAATCAGCAGCATCGACAGAGTCGATATTACCGTCATAGTTGTTCCCTTCCCACCTACGGATAAATTCGCCATTTGGATCATAGAGTTCAGTTTGTTTGTTCAAATTGAAGTGGCGGCCTTGCTGCGGGTCAGATCCGACGCCAGTGATGTATTGCCAATTTCCCCAGTTTGATGCGGTATCGTAGTCAATAAGATGTTCTTCAAAAAACGCGGCACCGTACCGCCAATCTAGGCTGAGCTCATTAACCATGCAGCTAGCAGCAATTTGCCTGCCACGGTTAGACATATAACCGGTTCGCCTTAGCTGGTTCATTAAGGCATTGACCAGGGGATAAGGGGTGTTTCCTTCACTCCATCGGCGGAAGCGCTCTGGATAAAATGCGGTATGGGGTGGGGTCGATTTGATACCGCCAAAAGTAAAGAGTTTTGGTCCGTGGTGGTGGGCATACCACTGGAAGTATTCCCGCCACAACAGCTCAAACTTAATCCATTGGGTGGATTCATTGCACTCGATGTTATGTTCATAGTTCTGCAGGCGTTGGATCAGCTTGTTGGCAGAAAGACAGCCTAAGGCCAACCAAGGCGAAAATTTGGTGGAGTTTTCCCAGCCATCCAGTTCATTTCTGGTCAATTTGTAGCGGCTTGCAGCTCGGGAAGAAAAGTAGCTTTCAAGGTGTCGAAGGGCTGCGGTTTCGCCACCATCAAAATGGCCCAGAAGCTTTGGGTTGATCATGGCACTGGTAATGTCAAAGGCCTTTAATCTACCTGGTGGAGTCGGCATTTTAGCAATGCTGGTTAAGGGGGGACGAATCTCAAGGTGTTCAACCTGCTTACGAAACTGGCTGAAGGTATCGGGAAGTGTCTCTGTTATATCAAAAGGCAGATCAGTTTTATCAAACAGGGTATGTGTAGCAATGTTTCGGAAAGTGATGTAGGGATACCTTCCTTTTAGGGTGTACCAGTTACGTTGTTCATACACACCAGCATGCTCGCTGGTATAAATCATAGAGACATTGTACTGACCGATTAATTCCGGCAACACGTTGAGTGGGTGATCCAGCATCACGTGCAAACTCTGACCGCATTCGCTGAGTTGCTCGGCCAGGTTGTGGAGTGATTGTAAGAGAAACTGGTGACGGTAGGTTCCAGGCTTACCAATATGGTAAGGGTAACGGTTGAGGTGATCGACGGGCAAACAGTAGACGCAGATGAGGTGATCGGCCTCTTGAGTGGCTAGGGCGAGTGCAGGGTTGTCGTGTAGTCTAAGATCATTTTGGAAAAGAAATAAACCTGTTGCCATTGAAGATCCCTCTAAGCCAATCTTATAGCTTAACTATAGGCGTAATATCATAATTATTTGGGGTTTTATGAGCCTAAGTTATAAGGGATCGTATCAATAGTAACGGCTTACCTATTTAAGAAAGCGGATGATTTTAGCTGGAGAGCCACCCACCAAGGTGTCGGATGGGACATCTTCGGTGACCGTAGAGTTAGCGGCAACCACCGAGCGGGCACCGATTGTGACACCTTGGCACACCACAACATGGCCACCAATCCATACATCATCTTCTATCACAATGGGCTTGGCAAAGGTTTCCCAGCGACGGCGACTATGGTGATCGAGTGAGTGGCTTGGAGTATAAAGCTGGACGTTGGGACCAATCAGAACGTTATTGCCAATATGGATCTCGGCATTGTCCAGCATAGTGGCGCCCATATTGATGAAGGTGTGGGAGCCAATATGAATGGTTTTGCCAAATTCGCACAGAAAAGGGGGGAGGATATGGCTATCTTCGCCAAATGATCCCAGCAGTTGCTCGAGCAACTTGCGAGGGGCATCTCCGGGATGCTGGTTAATGGCCACTTTGAGTCTGTAGGCGTTGTCTCTGATGGCAAGGATCTCCGGGTCTTCCCCGTCGAAATCCATGCCATTTACCATTTTTTCTAATTCAGTCATTGTGGGTACTGCATAATAATTAGTAATGATGATTACGTTTGGCGACCAAGGTGAACTTGTAGTCAGATGATTTGAAGTAGTTACGACTATACTCAAACACCGTACCATCGACCAAGTAGCCTTTGGTGACTTTTTCAATGATTGGCTGGTCAGCCGGAATACCCAGTTGATTCACCACTTCTTGCGGCGGCAGCACCGGGATGATTTCCTGCTCACTTCGGTCGATAACCATTTTCTTGGTCCCTTTGATGAACACGTACTTCGAGCCCTGCATCACTTCATAGGTGAGATCCGGGAATAGCGAAAGCGGCATCCAAGTCTCTTCAAGGGTCACTGGGTTCTCATCGATAAAGCGGACGCGCTTAACGTAAAAGATCCTGTCTTCTTCATTGATCTCCAGTGCCTCGGCAATGGCCGGAGCTGGCGTGGTGATTTCAAATGCAAGAATTTCACTGTGGGTTTTGACATCAAGGTGACTCAGCTTTTCATAGAAGCTTGAGTATTCGTACATGTCGTAGTTGACCTTGTTCTCTTTCACATAGGTCCCACTTCCTTGGATGCTTTCCAGCACATTTTGCTCTACGAGTAGTTTTAAGGCTTGTCGAACCGTCACCCGGCTCACGGAGAAGGCTTCTCGTAGTTGTGCTTCAGTCGGCAAAGCCTCACCCGGTTTGTATTCACCGGATTGGATCTTCTCCTTTATTGCGTCAGCGATCTGACGATACATAGGAAGGCGTGCCACATCGTTCTCCTCTGGAAGGCAAGTTTTTAAGCTACCAAAGCTAACTGAGGTCAATTGGGTGTATTACATCTATAGTTTTATACCTGTATTTTATTTGTCTTTACAGCATCATTCAAAGTTGTCATATACAAGCTGGCGTTGAAAACAATACAATGATAATACCTATTTTCGGGTTTAGTGAATACAATCTCAGAGCGTGTCGCCACAATACATACCATATTTATATCAATATAACTAAGGGCGAATCACGCCCACCAGGATGACGGTACAGAGGACGATGATGAAACTGACTACCCTACCAATAAGTCGCTGATTTCAATCCAACCGACATTTGACAGGCGTGAGGCAGCGTTTAATGCTCTGGCAGACAAGCTGCCTCCTTGCCAGGCTAAGACGTTCCGACTACGTTTCTAATAAGCTATTTATCCGAATAACGATGATATGTATAAGCGAGGTAATGTAATTCAAAACTATGCGTGGGGCAGTAAAATCGCAATGATGGCCTTGTTTGGCATCTGTAACCCAAATTACCAGCCACAAGCCTGAGATGGTTTACGCCTTGACCAACTACAAGGCAATGAACGGCTTCCGTGTGATTAACGAGATGGTTGAGCTGTTCGAGCAAGCCTATCCTGTTCTCTTTCTCTTTCAAACCATATACTCTCACTTTAAATAGAGATTGTTTTTCCCATAATTTTCGACTTTATTCAGACGAAGCAGTCGAGGGATTGCTCATCGCAGTATCGAATAAAATCGTCATCGTCGTTTTTCATAGGCCGTTAAATATTATTTCTTTCGACTAAAAGGCCTTCAGGTAGCTAGTGTGTTGATAAAATAGATAATAGAATATTGAGGAATTGGTTAATAATTTCGCCCGACTTAATAACGAGTCTTTGTGAATAATTATGAGTTGTTGATCGCATAAATTTTCAGCTTTTGGTTATATCTCTTGAATACATATTTGGGATTAGATAGAAAGATTAAGCATTCAGTGACTACTTTCTTAGTAATTTAATCAAGGTTGATTTATGTCAGAAACAAAGATGTTTACTCCAGGTCCAGGGAATGTACCACTAGGAGTACATTTAGCATCAATTAAATCATCTACACATCATAGAACAAAAGAATTTAAAGAGCTCTTTGATAGGATACAGAGGAAACTACAATACGTATTTCAAACCAAAAACGATGTATTGTTGCTGTCATCTTCTGGATCTGGCGCAATGGAGTCTGTTGTATCAAGCCTTATTAATGAAGGTGATGATATTGTTGTTCTAAGTGCAGGAAAGTATGGTGATAGATGGATTCATCTTTGTGATGCATATAAGGCAAAAACAAGATCAATTGTTGCTGATGGGGAGGGGACTTTTGATTTGGAAAGTGTTGAAGAAGTTATTTCACACTTGAGGCCAAAGTATGTTTTTGTTACTCATTGCGAAACTTCAACCGGTATAACACATGATATTCGTTCTATAAGTAAAATATGCAAGAAATATGGTTCTTTGATTATTGTCGATGCGATGACAACTGTGGGCGTAGAGCCGGTTTTAACTGATGAATGGTCCCTAGATGTGGTGATTTCGAGTTCCCAGAAAGGGTTTATGAATCCACCTGGCCTATCATTTATTACCCTTAGCGACAAAGCATGGAAAAATGTAAAGCCTAAAGATCATTATTCATATTGGAATCTGAACATTATCCGTGAAAGTAGTAAAGACTTAACAACGCCAAATACTCCGCCATTTAGTCTTTTATTTGGGTTAGATTATGCCTTAGATAAGATGGAAACCGAAGGATTAAATGAGATCTGGAAAAGACATCTTATTTGTGCTGAGTGTTGTAGGGTGGGAATTGAAAAGTTAGGCTTTGACTTGTTCCATAAAAAAAATCTCAGTAGTGCTTTAACTGCTGTGAAACTTCCTGAAGGAGATCAAATGTCAGATTTGCTGGTTAATTTAAAAAGCAAATTTGATTTTATGGTTGCGTCTGGTCAGGGGGAATTGAAGAATAAAATAATACGAGTTGGACATATAGGCTCAACAAAACCTATAGATATTATAACTCTACTATCAGCCATGGAACTTGTTTTGGCTGAGTTAGGTCACCCAATTCGTTTAGGTGAGTCCGTTACTGCAGCATTAGAAGTAATAGCAAGATATGAGAGAAATAATCTCATTCAGTAAAGTTTGTTGATAATTAATTTCGCCTTAAAAGTATAGAAAGTTGGAGATGGAAATGATAAGTAATAGTACTAAGCGGTTTATTGGTGCATACACAACGATAATTACACCATTTGATGAAAAAAATAATATTGACGAGGTTTCATTGAGAAAGCTGGTTGAGTTTCAAATCTCCTCTGGGGTCAAGAGGATATGTCCAAATGGTGTCACGGGTGAAGCCGCAGCGTTAACTGATGAAGAAAAAATACGAGTGACTGAAATCGTATTTGATCAATCCCGTGGTCGTGCAATGGTAATTCCGGATATAGGAACTGAATGCCTGCAGAGAACGATAGACTTAGCTCAAAGAGTTGAAAAAATTGGTGTTGAAGCTGTGTTAGCTTTCACGCCATACTTAGATCCACCGACAACACGAGGTATGAAGGAATACTTCTTAGCACTGGCTGATTCAATTTCTATCCCTTTGATGATACATAATCTGCCGGGCCGGACCACAATTGATATTAGCCCCCAAACGGTGAATGAGTTGGCAGAGCACCCAAGAATAATAGGCATTAAAGAAGGGAATCAAGATATGGTTAGAATGGGTAATCTAATCTCCCTTGTTAAAAATAAAGATTTTGTCGTTTTAAGCGGAAATGATTTCATGGCTTTATTAACGCTCTTACTCGGTGGCCATGGGCACATATCAGTAGCCGCAAATGTTATTCCTAGGCAAAGTATTGCTATTGTTGATGCTGCACTCAACAACGATTTTGTTACTGCGAGAGATTTATATACTAAATATCATGACTTCTTCAAAGGGATCTATTTGTCAACAAACCCTATTGCATTGAAGTCAGCCTTCAGCTTGATCCATTTTGACGTTGGGAACCCACGCCTGCCTCTGACACCACTGGAAGAGAGTAAAGAGGATGAACTACGTCATCTTTTGACGCAGTGCGAGTTAATCTAACCGGAGGAACGTATTGTGGGTTATAAAGAAATTAACAGGGAAATTGATGTAAAAAGCGTTTATGATGGAAATGTTGTTCGCGCTCTTTTGTTTTCAAGCGAAAATGAGCCTAATCGCCATATTGTAAGAAGTGCCTTAGCTATTGCGAAATCACAAAAGGGTGGAGAGTATCATTTTCATCCAGATACAGATGAAGTCTACTATATTATAGATGGTGAAGGTGTCGTTGAGTTAGAAGATAAATCTATTTCGGTATCTCCGGATAATTGCATAAATATCCCCAGAAATACAAAACACAGAATTAGGTCGATCGGTAGAAGTGATCTTAAGTATATCGCTTTTCATATTGCTGATGCTGACTTTTATGGGGCTGTTGTTCATCAACCTATAGATAATGATGTATCAGATGGAAAATAGTATTGTTATATTAGGCGCAGGAAAAGCTGGTTATTTACACTTCAACTCATATTATAAGCTTTATAAGTCAAATGTATTAAATATATCAAAAGTTATAATTATTGATCCTAAGGGAGAGCCTGGTATTGATTTGCATAACCTTTTTACTAAGGAAAATATCAGTCCTAAAATATATAAAAGCTTAGAGCTCGTCGAAAAAGATATTGAGAGACTCGATCGAAGTAATACCATTATTGATTTATGCTTACCAAGCGGTGTTTTATCTGATGAATTTCTGAATTGGTATGATTATGGTTTTAGACGTTTTATACTTGAAAAGCCGTTTGTCAATTTGAACAATGATGACCAACTAGTTTCGGATAGAATAAATAACGCAAAGGTTATTATGATGAAGAACTATCTTCATTCAAAAGTTCATCATACGGTTAAAGATATTATCAATAAATTTTCCTTAGACCCATTAGTTAGTGTCACTAATTTTTCAAAAGACAGGCGTTTCGATTCGTCATCAGGAAGAGCTTTTTCAAATTCAAGAACTCCCTCTGTTTTTGAAATTGAAATTCCTCATCAAATATATCTCTCTGAAGATTTATTTGGTGATACAGATAACTTTTTACTCGTGAAAAGTGAAGATATGCTTGTTGGCCATGAGAAAATACCTAACCATGGTGTAGGTGTTGTGGTAGGAAAACATGAATGTGGGAGTATTAGTATAAACTACTCAAACTTGCAATATCACCGCGTAACTAGGAGTCTTGATATTATATTTAAGGATCAATTTTACTTACACGCAATTTATGCTCCAATATGTGATGAACTATCAGATGTCAAAGCTGGTGTTATTTTAAGTAAGGCGAGTAATGTGTTAGAAAAGCACCTTTTTGTAGGTGGTGACGATAATATGCTGGAAATGCTAAAGTTTGCATATCTTTCTCAAGTGCATGATGATATTTATGCATTTTCTACAGGTGCAGATGTTATATATTCATCAGATAAAATGAAAGAAGTTATCCAAAAAGGATGCGACGTTTACCAACCGGATAGAGTAGATAATATCTCTGACTTAGATTTACTACAGCGTTGGGTTATAGATTCATTTAGAAATGACTTTGAGCCCTCAAGTAATAGTTTTATTTCATTCATTGAAGATATTAAGGTTGAACATTTTTCTAATCTTCTTCCTGCTATGGCATTAACGAATGGTGAACTGGATACCTTTTCAAATGTGAAGTTTAAAAGGAGAGAAATAGCTTGAAGTTTAAACATGTAGCTATCATATGCGAAGATATTGATTTAGTCCTTCAATTTTATGTTGATGTGTTTGATATGAATGTTGTGAAAGATATTTTTCTTGATTCGAAGGAATTTTCAAAGGGGATTGGTGTAAAAGGTGCTCAAGCTCGTACAGTACATTTATCTTTGCAAGATGATGACTTTATTTTAGAGTTGACCCAGTACCAAGAAAGCATCTCCAGTGGTGTGGATAGCTATGCAAATATGTTTGGTATTCGTCATATTGCCTTTTCCGTGGAGGATATTTATTCATTATGGATAAAACTTGAGGCTCTGGGGGCCGAGCTGATATCTGAAGAGCCTGTCTTTATAAAGTCTTCATCAGAGAGTTCAGGTCTTTACTTTGGTTATTGCAAAGATCCCGAAGGGAACATTATTGAGTTCATTGAAAATTAATATGACTGATATTTATTATAGTCGTATTAAGTTCAATATGACTAAAGTGAAAAGGAATTAAAAATGAGCAAAATGGAAATTTGGCCACTGGATTGGTACGAAGAAAATGATCGGGTTATTATCAGTGCAAACGTTGTGACAGAGGGTCAAGGCGAAGAGAAGCTATGGTTTAGTGTCCCAACTAAATTTTCTAATTATGTTACTAAAAAAGCGGACCCTTTGTTGTTGGCTACACTCTTTGTGGCCATGAGAAGAAAATCAGATCTGATCGTACATGGAGATGTTTCTTCAGACTTAATTGATAACTTGGAACTGTTCCAGTCGGCATGGGTTCATTGGCGCCCAGAAAGATACAGCAAAGTATCGATTCAAGCAGATAATGAAGTCAAACAGTCGCTACTAGCCAAACCTGCTCGGGCTATTCAAACTTTTTCTGGTGGTGTCGATAGTGCATTTACAACATTAAGACATGTTCGAAATCAAGCGGGGCGTGCAAGTAAGAACTTACAAGCGGCTGTTATGATCCATGGCTTTGATATCCCCCTGGATGAAGTTGATGTATTTGAGACGATATATCAGCGTAGTGCGCCAGTACTGAGTGGTGTTGATGTCGAGCTAATTAGCCTTAAGACAAACTTTAGGCAGTTATGGCATTCTGACCTAAAGTATTGGGAAGATGCTTTCGGTACCGGAATGGCATCGAGCCTGATGCTATTTTCTGGCCGTTTTGACTGTGGGTTGATTGCTAGCTCGGAACCTTATAATAGCTTGCTCCTTCCTTGGGGATCTAATCCTGTCACTGATTGGATGATGTCGAGTGACAGTTTTCAATTGATGCATGATGCTACAGAATATACAAGGAATGAAAAAGTCGCGGCAGTTGCAGAATGGACTGAAGGTGCGAATAACTTACGTGTGTGCTGGCAAGGGGAGAATAAAAGCCAAAACTGTTGCCGTTGTGAAAAGTGTATTAGGACAATTCTCAACTTCAGAACTGTCGGAGCGGAGCTGCCTAAAAGTTTTAGTCGTGATGTGACAGATGATCAGCTGCGTTCGCTACATGGGTTGGCTGAAGCTCATATCAATCCATTGCGCCAAATTCGAGAATATGCTCTCAACAATGGGGTCTCTGCATCGTGGGTAGAGGCTTTATCGGACTGTATTAGTAAGAATGAAGCAGCAATTGCTAAAGGCCTCAATCAACCTGGTGCGATGCCTTCAGTATTAAGTGAGTAAGTTATGAATAGCCCAAATAGCGAAGTGAAATGTTTTAACGAAGGTATATGGGTAAAAGGGCATTACTTTAGAAACCGGTTAGGCTTTGCTCCAATGAGCCGATTATCCTCACTGGAGGGGATCCCAAGGCAGGATACACTAGACTTGCTCATCAGACGTGCCTCGTCTGGTATTTCAGTTGTCTATACGGAAGCTATTTTATCCGATCAATGCTCAGCCCAAGGATTGCCTGGTCAGTCATTGATTTCGACGTCTGAGCAGGTAATGCTCTGGAAAAAAACGGTCAATGCTGTTCATGACGCCGGGGCTATTGCAATCGCCCAACTCAACCATTGTGGTAGGCTTGCATTACCCGAATTCAATCCTGCGGGAAAGGTTATCGGGCCTAGCTCAATTGCTGCTCCACAGATTGAAAGAACGTCTGGAAGACCTTATCCCCCCCCTGTCGAAATGAGCCTGAGTGATATTGAACAGGTGATTGAGGGGTTTGTAAAATCGGCCAAGGCCGCGGTACAAGCTGGCTTTGATGGAGTAGAGGTTCATGGTGCGCATGGCTATTTGCTCCATCAGTTTCTGTCTAAACAATCGAATCAGCGTGAAGATCAGTTTGGGGGGAATATTGTTAACCGGTGCCGAATGATTCGACATATCCTTGCCGCACTAAAGCAGGCAATTCCAGATAGTTGTTTGTTATCTTTCAGACTCTCAGACTGTATTGGGGCTGATAATAGCGATAGTGCTTTTACCGATATCGAAGAATATCAGTCAATAATTAATGAGCTATCAAAAGAAAGTGTTGATGTATTATCTTTAGCAACTCACAATTTTAATGCCAAGGCATGGAACAGTGACCACTCTCTATTAGAGATCACTCGCAAATTATGGAAGGGCCCTTTGTTTGTCGCCGGAGGCGTTTATGATAAAGAAACGGCTAATGCTGCATTGCAGAATGCTGATCTTGTATTGGTAGGGAAGTCATTACTGCTTAACCCCAATTGGTACCATTTTGCAAATGCGGGTTGGCCGCTAAAAAAGCTTACAAGGGAAAATTCAAAAGTGGCGTATGGTGAACTAATACTAATTTAGAATGTTATATAAACCTTGCGTTATAGACTGAAACTTAATCCTTGCTTATGTGATTACGAAAACGAAAATATCGTCTTTTTGATAAACGAAATCTTCCATAAGAAATTAGTAATAGAAAGTCAGTTCAGGGAAGTATGATAGATATGAATATGTATAAAAAACCACAGGTTAAATACCGGCAATTTCCACCAGTTAACTTACCTGATAGACAATGGCCAAACAAGGTATTCACTAATGCGCCAGCATGGTGTAGCGTTGACCTGAGAGATGGAAACCAAGCATTGATCAACCCCATGGATTCAGATCGTAAAATGCAGCTTTATGATGTGTTGATTCGCTGTGGTTTTAAAGAAATAGAAGTGGGCTTTCCATCTGCATCAAAAATAGATTATGACTTTATTCGAACAGTAATAGATGAAGGTCTTGTTCCAGAGGATGTTTCTCTGCAGGTGCTTACACCTGCGCGAAATGAACACTTGGATAAGACCTTTCAATCTCTGCGCGGAAGTAAAAGATCGATCGTCCACCTATATAATTCAACATCTACTGTTCAGCGCAAGATTGTTTTCAAAAAAGACAGGAAAAGTATTATTCAGCTAGCGCTGGATGGTGTGTACCGTGTTCTAGACAATGTCAGTAAGTATCCTGAAACGGACTGGGTGTTAGAATATTCTCCTGAGAGTTTTTCCGGGACCGAATTGGACTTTGCGCTTGATATTTGCGATGCGGTATCAGATGTCTGGTTGTCTGAGTTTGGCTCAAACATTATCGTTAATCTTCCTGCTACCGTTGAACTTTCTTCTCCAAATATCTTCGCAGATCAAATCGAATGGATGAGCCGTAATTTGGCTTTTCGAGATAAGACGTGTTTGAGTATTCATACCCATAATGACAGGGGAACCGCCGTCGCCGCAGCCGAATTAGGCCTGCTTGCAGGTGCCGATAGAGTGGAAGGGACGTTGTTTGGCAACGGTGAACGAACAGGTAATGTTGACCTTGTTACTTTGGCGTTGAATCTATATTCGCAGGGTATTTCCCCGAATCTTGATTTTTCTGATATTGAAGCAATATCACGTTCGGTTGAACACTGTAATCAGATGCAAGTGCACCCTAGGCACCCGTATGCAGGAGAGCTAGTTTTCACGGCCTTTTCCGGTTCTCATCAAGACGCGATCAAGAAAGGCTTCACGAGCCAGCAAAGTGACAGTCTTTGGGAGGTGCCTTATTTGCCAATTGACCCTGCGGATATCGGCAGGAATTACGAAAAGATCATTCGCGTGAATAGTCAGTCTGGGAAAGGGGGCATTTCTTACATATTACGCAGCGAGTATGGACTTCAGCTGCCAAGAGGGCTTGAGATAGAATTCAGCGCACACGTACAAGATATTGCCGATACGTATAAGACAGAGCTTACAGCAGACAATATCTGGGAGGCATTTAACACTGAATACCTTGAAGCAAGCACCCCGTTTTCTTTATTTGGTTATATGGAAAGGCAGAACGCGGATGGCTCTTGCCGGATTGAAGCGACTTTGCAACACAATGGTCAGGAGGTCATGATATATGGGGAAGGCAATGGGCCTCTTGCTGCATTTGTCCATGGTATGAACAGCACATTCGGGCAGAACCTATCTATTGTTGATTACAGTGAGCATGCGACAGACAGCGGATCAGAAGCCACGGCAATTGCTTATGTTGAGGTCAAACAAGGTAATGAGAAACAATTGTTTGGTGTAGGAAGTCACTCGAATATCACAAAAGCTTCACTGCTGGCTGTCGTCAGTGCAGCAAACCGCTTGTCAGGCGCCTCTGCTTGCTATTTGCGACACGAACAAGGTGGCTAGATGCAGTTTGATTAGCGTTTAATGCGAAGAGCCAGGGAGGTGATTAGACTTCCTGGCTCTCAATTTGGAACAAAGACGGAGATTGGTAGTTATCTGATGGATAGTGTTGCTGTAGCTTTTCCGTTTGCAGGCACGTTCACGATGACATAGCTCAAGATAACACCGTTGACCTTTTTCTTCTTCGCTTTCATTACTGTACCGTTCACTGTAATAGTGTCATGTTTGTCGTAGAAGCGCGCTTCCCACTCAAGAGGTTGCTCTGACGTGTTGGTCAAGCTGGTTTCTATTAACCCTTCATGTCGGATTGCCAGTTCGTGCTCACCCATTGGTAGGTATTCAACTTCTAGCCACTCGACATCTTGTGGCAAGTGAGAGGCCGTCACGACACGGTTTTGCGGCGCATTCGGCTCAATACCCATCAGTCCTTCAATGGTGTTGGAAATGAAGGTGAAGGAAATTTCCGGATAGTCGCCATTGGTGCCCTGGGTTGGGCGCTCGTGAGGCAGATCTTTCTGGTTGATGATGTAGTTCATCCATTTCCAGGCTTCCTCATTGCGATTATACGGGAAGTAGGTTTCTGGGATATAGGTGTAGGCCTCGATGTTGTATGGCGCTTCAGGCGTCGAGCCGATCCCCTCGCCGAGGTTATAGGAAATAAAATCGAGGTAGTTATTGTTGCGCTCTCCTGGTTCTGTGATGAGCTTCATCGGCATGAACCAGCTGTTTTCCTTGCCGAAATCGTTCAGGCGCAGGCCATCTTTTTGAATAATGTTGACGTAATTATCCAGTGGGTTGGCAGGGTCTTTAATGCTCCACTCTTCGTTGAAGAAGCGTTTGAGCTCAACGGCTTTTTCTTGCCATTCAGCAGCCAAGTCCGTTTCGCCTCGGGCTTCAAGCATGGCTGCGTAAGCAACTGTTGCCTGGTACTGCGAGCCAATGCCGTCACCCGCTTCGATTGGGAACTCACCGCGCTCGTTATAGGTGGCTGAGCCTTCAAAAATCCCGCCATAGCCTTCTGCGATCCCATTTGGCTCTTGGTCATCATGAAGCGCGATATAGTCAGTCAGTACCTTGGTGTAGAACTGCCAAAGATCAGGGTCGTAGATATAGCGATCATCACCAGTCCAGCGGTATTGTTCGAGGGCTTTTTCGACAAATTCGAATTGGGCTGGAACTTCACGAACAAAATAGTCGTCGTGGTGGTAATCGATAGTGTGCGGCGTACCATCGAAGTTGATCGCCCACAAGGTATACCACTTGCGCGGCTCGGTAGAGTGGCGGGCAAAGGTCTGGAACATAGATAGATTCTCTGCACCTAAACCTGCTAGCCAGCCACCGCTTGCTTGGTGAAGAAAATCTCTTGAATAGAAGGCGGTACGGTCGAAATACCCTGCCCAGTAAGAGGGGATATAGTTAGCGGTGCCGCTACCGTCGTTGTTGTTTTCGTCCCGGTTAACGAGGCCGCTTTGCCCGGTCATGACAAACTGCTTGGTCTTATCAATGGCCCAATTGAAGGAATCTTCCAGTGCTGTGTTAGATGAAGCGATAGTGACTTCTTTCTCACTTTCAATCGCGGTGACTGTCCACTTTTCTGCTTTGCCTTTTTCATTGATCACATGCACAGAAACTGGCTTGGTGAAGTCAACAATATCACCTTGTCGTATGCTGGTTTGGCTCTCTGGCGAAGCCAGTAAGTTGCTGATGGTTAGCTGGCTGAGATCCGTAGCAAAAGGGACGGTAAATTCTATCCGCTGTGTGTTGCGGTTGATTGTGGTGGTGCCAGATTGTTCCGTCACGTTAAACTGGACAATCTGATTGAATTTCGGTTGTTTGCCTTTCTTCGACTTGGTCAGTGAAACGTTATCAATGCTGACTGCACTTTTATCTGATCCCGAGAAAAATACCGATAGGATCTCACCTTGTTCCAGGGCGATATTTTTGATTTTGTTCAGAGAGTATTGTTTATTAGCCCCAACCTGTTTTGATAGCAGCACCTCTCCGTCCAAGTTTTTTAAGCCAAACTGACCGCCTTGCTTGTCGTTCTTGATGAAAGCTGACAAATCATAATAAGCCGTTTCTGGAACGGTAATGACTTGGCTGATGTGATGATCGGCACCAATTGCTATACGGCCACGGTAGGTGCCTTCGAAAGCGCCATCACTGCGAATATTTGAAAACCAATAACTCCAGCCCAGCCCTTTATCTTCAAAGCCCGGATTATGGATGACATTGTGTTCGCCGGCGTTAGCCAAGCCGCCCAGAAGGATACCTGAGAGTACTACTGCCAAAGATGTAGGTTTCATATTGACCTCATGTCTCGTTGTTGTCGTTTTGTTTTGGTTGGTCGCTATCTTGGCATGGTGATCTAGCTGAAATCGTCACGAATAATCACTCAGGTATCCCACATCCTAAGATCCTGTGAGCGGGTTAACGCTATCGGTTTCTGTGACAAGCTGCTCAGTTCTTGTTGGCAATTTATTCCTTTAACTCATCTTTAAAGCAAATGTGACTTGTATCGATGTTTTCTACTAATAGCTATGTCAGCATTTGCACTAAATATTACTAATATTATTAGTTGACGGTGATTAATTGCAGCTGATTAGTAACGGGTTTAGAAAATAGGTATCGAGGGGATGTATGAAAATGAGTCATGACCGACGAGTGACCCAATATGCGCTGATAAGTGCTTTCGGGGGATTTGTCTTCGGGTTAGATGCTGCCAATATCTCGGGAGTCGTACGTTATGTGACTGCCCAATTTGGTCTCAACAGTATGCAGGTGGGAAGTGTTGTTGGTATAGCGGGGATTGGTGCGATTGTTGCGCTGATGATCACTGGGACACTGTGCGATAAATATGGGCGAAAAAACGTCCTGCTTGGATTGGCGGCGCTTTACACCTTGTCATCAAGTATTTCTTCGCTGGCAGGTAGCTATGAGGTGCTGTTGCTGGGACGGTTTATTGGTGGATTGGCGTTTTGTTCGCTGTCAATTTCATCGATGTATATTGGCGAAATAGCGCCGGCTGACAAGCGCGGCAAATTTGTCTCTATAAACCAGCTGTTGATTACCATTGGTAGCCTTGTCGCTTTTATCGTCAACTACTTACTGGTAAAGAGCATAGGAGTGGTAGACCTTATTACTCCCGAGACAGTTTGGCGTTACATGTTGGGTTTTGAGCTTATTCCAAATGTCATTTGGATTGTGTTGCTGGTTAAAGTGCCGAAATCGCCTCGATGGCTGATTTCCAAAGGACGCATCACTGAGGCTCGTGAAGTGTTTAAAAAGATTGTCCCTGCCAATGAGGTAGAGCCTCTCATCATGAACGTTAGGCAAACAGTCGCTGGCGATAACAATAACTTATTTCAACAGGTAAAAGACTTGTTTAGTCGTCGTATGCGACTTGTACTGTTTATTGCTGTTACCTTTGCCATTACTCAGCAGGTCATTGGTATTAACGCGGTTCTTTTTTATGCACCAGTGGTATTTGAACAGATAGGAATGAGCGTCGAAAGCAGCTTCATGCAAACAATTTATGTTGGTATCGTTAATGTCAGCTTTACTATCGTCGCAATCTTGTTCATTGAAAAGCTTGGTCGCCGCAAATTAACTCTGGCAGGTTTAGCGCTTATTGTTATTGCCCATGGCTCATCCTGGTACGGTTTCCATAGCGCTACCTATCAGCTAAATGAACAGTCAGTTGTAAGCTTGCAACAGCAACAAATAGCAACAGAGCCTTTGTCAGTATTGGTGGATAAGCGTTATTCGTCCGATGTAGAGTTTAAAGCCGATCTTGCCAAACTTTATAGCCCGAATGAACTTCCCTTGGTAACAGGGCCGATTATCGAGGCAGCGATTAACATCAATGCAGCCTACGTGCTGTTTGGCATTTTTCTCTTCCTAGGCGCGTTCCATTTCTCTATTGGACCAATCATGTGGGTAATATTCTCCGAAATATTTCCAAATAAAATCAGAAGCATCGCAATTCCGTTTGCAGCCCTTATCACCAGCTTGACCAGCTATTTTGTTCAGCAGTTTTTCCCATGGCAGCTTGAACAATTCGGAGCAGGCAATACCTTTCTAAGTTACGGAGCTGTTGGTTTGGTCAGTTTGGTGGTTATGGTGAAAGTTTTGCCGGAGACCAAGAATAAAAGTATCGAGGATATCGAGGCCGATTTGGTAACCAATTAAGTCATCATGACAAATCCCTGCTTTTATGTAGCCGATGAGAGGGGAAAATGGGGGAGACTAACTGCGAAAGTGTGATCAATCTCAATGTAAGCTAATAATATTAGTGTATCATTTGGCTAATATTATTAGTAAATAAATTAATTAAACTCAGACATTCTGAGTTGCAGTAAAACGAGGAACAAACATGGCGAAAAAACTGAGTCTTGCTAGTCAGCGGGCTATCGAGCGGGGTTATGACCAGCGCGGGCCGGAGTGGTTGATTGAGTTTGATGTAGAACCACTAAAAGGAGACTTTGCTTTTGAACAAGGCGTAATTCGTCGTGACCCATCTGCGGTGATCAAGGTTGAGGGGCTTTATCATTGCTGGTACACCAAAGGTGAAGGTGAAACTGTGGGGTTTGGTTCGGCCAACAAAGAGGACAAAGTATTCCCGTGGGATCTGACTGAAGTCTGGCATGCAATTTCAGAAGATGGCGAGTACTGGCAAGAGCAAGGGGTTGCCATTGAACGCGGGCCGGAAGGATCTTATGACGACCGTTCATGTTTCACCCCAGAAGTTTTGGCCTATGACGGGCGATACTATTTGGTTTACCAAACGGTTCAGTATCCGTACCTAAATCGACAATTTGAACATATCGCAATTGCTGAGGCGGATTCTCCGTTTGGCCCATGGAAAAAATCTGATGCCCCAATTTTGTCACCGACAATGGATGGCGAATGGGATGGCGAGGAGGACAACCGTTTTATCGTTAAGAAGAAAGGCAGCTTTGACAGCCACAAAGTGCATGATCCATGTCTGATGTTCTTCAACGGTCAGTTTTACCTTTACTACAAAGGGGAAGCGATGGGCGAAGGAATGAACATGGGGGGCCGAGAGATCAAACACGGTGTTGCAATTGCTGACAATATCTGGGGGCCATATGAGCGTTCAGAGCTGAACCCTATCAGCAACAGCGGCCATGAAGTGGCGGTGTGGCATTACAAGGGCGGTATTGCTTCGCTTATCACCACCGACGGGCCAGAGAAAAATACTATCCAGTTCGCAGAAGATGGTCAAAATTTTCAAATTATGTCCCATATCAAGGGGGCTCCTGAGGCGGTCGGTATTTATCGCGATCCGAATCATGAAAATACTCAGCAGTCTCCGGGGTTGGGGGGG
>NZ_PYME01000037.1:0-52784 GCF_003025515.1 Photobacterium gaetbulicola
ATGCTCAAAGGCGGCGATGGCTTGGCTCAGTTTGTCGTGGTTTTGCATAGTGCTGCTCCTCGTTTGGGTATGCACTAAGTAAACCAGAGCTGATTGGCTAAGTTGAGCTATGCCGTCGTAAGCTCACCTTATTGGTGCATTAATCACAGCGGCCCAAACTAACGTGATACCACTATAGATTTAGGTTATCCCTACTGGTTTTTCTTTTTAGTGCAGATTAAAATCCACATGGTCAGCAAGAATAAAGAAAACTCTGAGGTATAACGCCACAAAAACAGGCAACCCTCAATCTATACCCAGGCAGCATCAAAATGCTTGGATATCAGCTCAACAAAGTTAGTTATTTCTATTATTGGCTGCTTTACCAAGGGCGCAGAAGCAATGAATACATACCATTCAATTTATGATGTTCTCAAAGTAAAGGGAGCACAATGGAAAAACGAGGTGAATACCTCAATTACCCACGATGTCGAGAAACTGATCCTTGAGCTTGAACCCTATGTCAATAACAGCAAAAACGCGTCACATATGAGCTTTCTGCTGAAAGACTTATTAGAAGTGCTTTCGATTGACTTTAAGTGTCAGGAAGATCGGAAATCTGCCTCTCTGCTACTGATTGAAGAAATCTTGCAGGCATCAAATATTGAAGAGGCGACTACCCCAAGTTATTGCCACTAATAGTGAAGCAAATAACGACTGTGCCTTCATGCCCCTCACCACAGGCACAGTCGACAATATGCGCGACCAGACTCCAGCTAGCACTGGTGCACAAAGTGATGGCAGGCGATCACAAACTCTTGCTGTAAATAAAACTTATGCGCGCCATAGCGGTGAACACTGGAATCCAAGTGGATCTGCTCTATCTGGTTAATATGGGCATAATCCTTGAACCATTCCAGCAAATACCGGCCGGCTCCGGTTGAACGCTTCGCTTCATCGGTCACCAAATCATCGATGTACAGGTAATTTCCCCAGCCCAATTTGTGGCCAGTAACAAAACCGGCCACACATAAAATATCACCGCCTTCCCTGACATAAACTAGCTGGTAACCCTGTTTGCGCTGTTGGTTCACCAACTCAATCAATTGCTCAAGCTCATATTTCGGCCGCAGCTGCTGCATAATCGGCGCAACTATAACAATATCTTCATGCGTTGATGCCAAAAGAACTTCCATGCTTCCCCCAAACCTATTTCACTAAAGCTAATAAATAAAGGGAGATTTTACTTACCTATTATTACAACATACCGACATAACGCAGATGTTCGTCTATTTTTATCCATACTTAGATATGTGCTATTCAACATGCAAAGTATTTCTAGCATGCTTCGAAACAGCCAGCATATATCACTTAACTGCTATCAAAGAGAAGTTTTCATCATTGACTGAATGTTAACTTCTACCTCAGTGGCGACTTCATCCAACCACTGGTAACGCTTAGTATACAGGCGGCGCTTGGTTTTCTTGAGGCTTGACGGATCTTTGCGGGGCGGCTGCAGCGGCAACCGATAGAAATAAGCACTCTCTTTCGTTGCCCCGTACTCCTGCCACAGATCATCATAATCAAAGGTCACCGCTTTGCGTTTCGAGCCAATATAGCGCAGTGCTTGGTACACATGTCCTTTGTTAGACACGCCACGCACTTCGTCAATGCCGAGAACATTGGCGAGGATCAGCACCAATTCAGCCATCAGGGCTTTGGCGCGCAAACCGTGCAGCGAACGAGTCAAGGTCTTGATCACCTGGTTGCGATCGGCAATGTCCTCTTTGGGTCCTTGCAAAGCGCCAATATACAGTGTCTTTTTATTACCTGTAGCAATATGACAAGTCAGCGAATAGATATTGCGGTTATTCTCGTCAACCAGATACAGCCCAAGCGCCCCCTCACGGCTCATTCCTTGGCAAAGCTGAACCTTATATCGCACCTCTTGGTTATCGGTGAACTCAAGGATAGTGACACCTTTTGGGGAGAGCACAGATTGCGCGTGGCTGCCGAAGGTGTCTTTGATAAAAAGATAGTGCTCCCGAATGCGGGCAATTTTCTCTTTACGCGTCCAATTGACACACAGGTAGGGCTTAAGCGGTTTCTCGAAAATCTTCGGGTTTTTCTGCAGCACTGGCGCCAACTCAGGATGGGCAAAAACGTCGGCCATCGCCTTTACCGCATCGGCGTTCAATACCCCCCATAGACAGAAGCGGGCATTTTTCTTTATCTTCCTAAAACCCCGGCTACTTGGGTAAACCGTATTTGCCAGTTGAGGAAGACGACGCAGGTAATCAAAATGATGGGTAGAAGAACGCACAGCAAAACCACACAATAAGACACAATTACAAACAGTGTACAATTAGACAGTTTGGTTTTCTGTCGAATTAAATGGGTACAATGTATGGGATTGTACGCCCAGAGCGTAGACGACTGGGTTGATAGCCCCTTTTTCTATTCCAAAGCTGGATTTGTTGTCGAGTACCTTAGCTTAACTATCATCACTGCTATTGCTATCTGTGCCTATCCCGTTTTAAAAAAAGAAAAATTATTTCTATTCGGAATGATGTTGCTTGGCCTAGAAAAAGCCTACGGTATGCTACACGAAATTATCGCACTAGAGAAAACTCTCGGCTCCATTCCAGTCCCTGTTGCCATTTTTCTGGATGACGGATGTGCTTTGATTGGTATTGCCTGCTTGGCACTGGGTGTCAAACAGACAATAGACCATTATGAGACTAGCCAAAGCACCGATGAACTCACCGGGGTTTACAATCGGAAAGCGTTGATAAAGATCCCTCTCAAACAATTTGATTTGGTTTTTTTTGATCTTGATAACTTCAAGCAACTCAATGATGAACATGGCCATAAGTTTGGTGACAGTATACTCAAACTATTCAGCCAGGGGCTAAAGCAATATACCCAACAAGATGAAATAATAATACGCTTCGGTGGTGATGAATTTATTGTCATTCTCCAATCTCACCGAGCCAAGTCGTTTCTGGTCGATATAGAAGCAACTATTTCCGCACTCAACATTTCATACAGCTATGGCATCGCTGAAAATTTCAACCGGCGCAACTTGCGCGAAGCAATTAACCGCTCAGACAAGGCGTTGTATCGTATGAAACATCTCAAGCACCAACAAAAGTATTCTTCTGTATTGAACCCAAACTAACATTAAACCCGCTTTTTGTAACGCAAGCCAATTTACGCTTTACTTTTCAGTGTCATAACTTTTACCTTGGCGTCAAAAAAACATCAACCCGCTAGTTTTGATTTGTTCAACGTCAAGTTAAGCACCAATATTTATTTCAATTTCAAAGTGAGCTTGGCTAAAGCTCACAATTTCAGTCACCAGTAAATATTTATTGGTCTTAACATGCCCAAATTTATATACAGTTTATTTTTCTTTGCTACCATTTTTATATCAAATTTCAAACGCCAGTAATAAAAGAGAGGAAAAGGAATTCAATCAATAACAAATGCTTGCCTTAGTATTATTTTTTTAATTAAACATATCTTTCTAATCTGTCAATTAATGTTGGAGTAACATCGATGTTTTTCAAAAACTTATGCTTTTTGAGAAATGCTATCGTAGTACTGCTATTTCAAATTATTGCTGCAAAAGCATACGCTGTTGATTTGATTGACAATGGTAGCATCACAAAAGAAATCAACTACACCTACTTCCCATATACCGTGGAAGTCACCGTTGCCAAAGGTGGAATTGCAACTGAAACCTTTAGCTGTCAAATCAATAGGCCTAGCCACAACCGTACAGCACAATGGCCATACTACATTTCTCAGTGTATCAATGACCAAAGCGTTGAAGTGGTTGCCGGACAGTTACAAACAGACGGCACTATTTTGCCGATAAAATCGAGCACAGAGAATAGCCTCTGGGCATCGACGGGAGATTACAGCCTCAACTTTGAACTAACCATCCCGCCACTGATCCTTGACTATAGCAATGCCTCGCGGCTGCTAGAACGAGGGACCTTCGGGCCTACACCGGCCGACGTCAACGCAACCATAGGAAAAACCCCTGACCAGTGGGTTGACGAGCAAATCGCTGTCCCACCGTCATACCATCTGGACGAATACCTGCGGATCCAGTCGATCAGGGCCGATCTGAACGGCAGTAGCCAAGAGCATCGAAATTACCGCAGCAATGCCTGGTGGGGAATTGTCCTCAATAGCGAAGACCAACTGCGGCAGCGTGTCGCTTTCGCATTGAGCCAGATGGTCGTAGTTTCGCAAAACGATGCCGGCCTGTCTGGTGATGACCGGGCGAAAGGGCTGGCGATATATTACGATATTCTGGTCAAACACGCTTTTGGCAACTACAAAGACTTAATCCGAGATGTCACCTACTCGCCTGCAATGGGCCGATTCCTTACTATGGCCGGGAACTTACCGCCAGATCCCGAGAATAATCAATACCCCGACGAAAACTATGCCCGTGAATTATTGCAACTCTTCTCCTTGGGCGAGTGGAAGGTGAGCTATCAAGGCGCCATCAGAAAGGACAGCGAGACAAACCAACCCATCCCGGCCTATACCGAAGAAGATGTTCAAGAGTTAGCAAGACTGTTTACCGGTTGGGATGAAGACAATGGCTTGCTCAGCCCGATGGTCGTTTCCGCCAGCAACCATGATACGAACCCCAAGCGTATTCTTGGCCGCCATTTCCCCGGCAATGAAACCGCCGAGCAAGAGCTGGAAAGATTACTCGATATTCTCGTCTCAAAAAGAGAAACTGCGGTATTTGTCAGTACCCATTTGATCAAACAGCTGGTGACCTCCAACCCCGACAAGCGCTATATCGCACGGGTAGCCCGTACCTTCAACGACACTCAGGGGGATTTGGCCGCCGTGGTCAAAGCCATTTTGACCGATCCGCAACCCTACGAGTCGAACCCCATCTCCGTATCAAAAGCCAGAGAGCCGATTGTTACCATGACAGCGCTATACCGGGCATTCAATAGCCAGATGGGAGACAACTACCCGCACCACCGAGATACCTCACTGGGTTACGGTTTCGATACGCAATACTCGCCGGAGGGTCATCGCTTTTCGCAGGGACCATTATCGGCACCGTCAGTCTTTAACTTCTACCCGGCCACTTATACCCCGAGTGGGCCTCTGGAAGACAATGGGCTAATCGGACCTGAATTTGCCTTGTACACATCAGCTGAAATTCCGAATCTGTCTAACCTGATTTTCCGCAAACTCAAAGACGACATCACCTTGAGCGGTGATGTAACTGGACTTCCCGATAATCGATTGATCTTGGATTACTCCGCCTTCACCGGCCTGTGGACTACCGATGACAGGGAAAACTTCCTCGCCCTGCTCGCTGACACGATGTTCGATGGCGCACTGACCCCACAGCTTGAACAGCGGTTGGGCGATGTCTATGACGACATGCCCAAGAGCAATCATGACAACATGTACAAGGTATTTTGGATGGCTGCTATGTCGCCCGAATTCCAGATTCAGGAGTAATGATGATGAAATTATCGAGACGTCGATTTTTACAACACAGCGCCCTGATGACCGGGGCAACAACACTGCCAATGGCATTTTCCCTGTCTAGCAAGGCCTATGCTGCCGCCGACTATAAAGCCTTGGTATGTGTTTTCCTAAGAGGCGGGAATGACTCGTTCAACATGATGATGGCTGGCGATGAAGATCTCTATGGTAAGTATGCCGCTCGCCGCCCCAATATTGCCATCGGCAAGGCCAACCTGTTGATGACAGGCAAAACCGATATTAACGGTGTGCCTATTGGCCTACACCCCAATATGCCGGGCATCCAGTCGTTGTTCCAGGACGGGCTGGCAGCAGGGCTTATCAATATCGGGACCCTTGTCGGCCCGGCGGGCTCAGGCGCGCCTTACCCGACAGGCCTGTTCAACCATGCCAAGCAACAATATGCCTGGGAGAGTACCTGGCATACCAGCGCCTATGCCGCCTATGGCTGGGGAGGCTTGCTGATGGATCTGCTCGCCCAAGGCGGCGCGATCCCTGAGCTGGTCTCATTGGGGGGCAATAGTTGGCTGAGCGGCATGAATGTCAGTGATATCCGAACCAACACCCAAGGGTCGGTCTCTGCCGTTAACGCCTTTAGCGCTTCCGGCACGCTAGAAAGAGAATATAACGAAATGGTCGAAGAGGTGTATATGTCTCCCTTCCACCAGCAATATCTCAAGCAGCATGGTGACTTTCTGGCCCCCTACAACAACTTCCGCTCACTGATCGATTCCACCGAGCTCGACCCGGCAATAAGCCGCAATACCTCCCTGGGCTCGCAGCTATCGGCCGTTAAGCGGATCATTGACGCCTCCGTGGCGTCAGGCAGTGTCGGCAGACAGGTCTTTATTGTTAACCAAGGCGGTTACGATACCCACTCCAACCAAGTACCACGCCACCAGTCGCTGTATAGCCAGCTCGATACCGCGCTGACTGAGTTCACCCGTGCCTTGGGCGCGCTGCAGCCCAATGTCACCAGCTTCACCATGTCAGACTTTGGCCGCACCATGCACAACAATGCCAATGACGGTACCGACCATGGTTGGGGCAGTAACCAGTTGGTCATTGGAGGCAGTGTATCAAGTGGTTGTTATGGGGCATATCCCGACTTTAGTGTCGGCAGCCCTGATGATAACGGCAAAGGCCGGTTGATCCCCACCCTTGCCCATGAACAGATGGCAGCTACCCTAGCGAGTTGGTTCGGCATAAGTGACGGCGGAATACAAACCATCTTCCCAACCACATCCACTAACTTCGGCACTATGGATTTGGGCTTTATGGTGTAAAGCCCATTCCCGTCTCAACTGAAAAAGCCACGATGCATTAATAACGCATCGTGGCTTTTTATTAGTATTGGGGCTAATGAGTGTCGATAATCACTCTTTCACAGGCTCAGAGCTCGAAGCAGATGCTGATGCCGGTAAATCAGCATTTCGCTGGTAGACAGCACTGGCAATCAATACCGTCAGCGGCACGGTCATGATCAAGCCGATACTCCCCGCCAAACCATGGATCATCGCCAGTGACAAGGCCGGAATATTCATAAACTGCATCACTGGCATCTGGAATCCCCACACCATCATGATGGTGGTCAGCGCGCTGCCGACGAAAGCCAGTACCAATGTATTGGTCATGGTGCCCAGAATATCACGCCCGATACGAATGGTTGCGAGGAGGCGGTCTTTTTCAGATTGCTCCGGCGACATCTCCCGTAGCTCGTGATACGACGAGGCCATAGAAATCGCCACATCCATGACCGCACCCAGTGCCGAAATCATAATGGCGACAAACAGCAGCCAGCGCACCTGTACCTGGGCGGTGCCGCCGAGGTAGAGAATATCTTCGCCTTTCTCGAGGTATAAACCGTTAAGCTGGGCCATCTCGCCAAAAAACTGCGCCATCAAGCCAGCCATGACCACACCGGCCAGCGTACCCAGCATGGAAACCAGTGACTTCTTATTCCAGCCAGCCACCAACAGGAAATTGACCACAATCTTCACCGCCATCAAACCAATGGTAACTAGGATCGGGTTCCAGCCAGCAAACAAAGCCGGAATCAGCACACCGATTAACAGCGCGCCGGTAAAATACAGTGAAATCACCGAGTTGACGCCCTGGAGACCGGCAAACAGTACCGTCAGAAGCACTATGATCCCCACCATCCAGTAGACCGCCGATGAACGATCGTGATTGTAAGGCCAGTAAATAGTACGGCTGCCCTGCTCTCTCACCAACAGGATGAACCGGTCACCGGCGCTCACGTAAACATTGTGTAGCCGGCTAAGCTGGTTCTCGACTTCAACCTGCTTGCCTTTTTCATCCCCTTCCAACAGCTCCACCAGCAACCGTTGACGTCCTGTCTTAACTGAAGGCACTAAAGGATCTGACTGAGTACTCTCAGCTAAAACATCAATCACACTCGCGCGGACAAATTCCTGGTTGCTGTAAGCTTTTGGCCGGAATGACTCGCTCACAGTTGGTGAATACCACAAGATAACCGTCGATATCACAAAGACGACAAAAGGAAATAGTAATCGTTTTAACATTTCAATTTTCCAAAACAAGAAGGCGCCACAGGCGCCTTCTTTCTCATATTTCAGCAAATGACATTACTTAGGCTGATTGCTGTAAGTACAACCTTCATACGGATTGCTTGGATTCGGATTCACGAACCAAGTGTTGTTGTTAGCGACATTGACAGACACATTGATAGCATCACGGGCACCCGGACCAGAGCGCATCACACAGATTTCCTTATTCTGTAGGCGATTCCATAGCGCTTCACCTTGTGCACCATCTTCACGCAGCTGAAGAATAACACCTTTATCTTCATCGGCAACGTTACCCTTGGCATCGGATGGACCATACTGCGTGATGTACCAGTTCACGTTTTCGAACTTGCTACGATCAAGTACGCCATTCTTGGCAACATAATCAGTCAGCATATCGCGCACTGCGTAGATAGCTTCTGCAGAAGAATCCCACAGCACATCTTCGTCAGATACCCAACCGACTTCCTTCATTGGCGAGCCAAAGCGGTAGTCGTTGATAGCCAGTACATACGTTTGCTCATCAGCCAAGTCAACACCACGGATCTTGATATCCTGAATACGGTTACCAACTTCTTGAGAAAGGTCAACAACATATTCAATATGACCATCAAAGATATCGTAGTTGAAGGAAGGCACTGTCTCATCGAATGAAACCGTCAAATCACCCTCTTCATACTTGTTGAAGTAGCTGTAAGACCACTCCATGTAGGCTTTCAGGTTGGCACCGGTGATGTTGACCGCCACCAACTGGTTGTCGTACATGTATAGGTTGGCGCTGTCTTTCTTACGGTAGGTTTCACCATCGAACAGGTTCGAGCCATCGGAGAACAGGGCCGCCGCAGACACATCCACTTCAATACCGGCCTTCTCTTCCACATTCATGATTTGAATTTGGTTAATCAGATCCGTCAGTGGCATGTCAGACACTTTAGCACTGTGGATTGTCGAGTACAGGCGAAGACCTTCGTTGTTCAGCACCTGATCTTCTAGCACCGCTTCATCAGCTTTACCGTTTGGTGTATTGGTAAAGTTACCGCGTACTACGCCAATTTCGATGTTGGCATCTTCAACAGATGCATCGTGGATATGCTGCATTTCATTCTGCAGTGCGGCATCTTCCTCTACACTTGCAACCGTGCGGTTCGACATCGTGGTGTCGACAATCTGCCACTGATCGTTTTCATCTTTTTCCAACTCGATTTCAGCTTTTGCCAGTGCCCAGCCCCAGTTGCCTGGTTCAATCACTTTCACTTTGCTTTGGCGCGTCTGGGCGTTATACACGCCAGACTTATCTTTGTCTTCTTGTTGGTTCTCACCATCAATAGAGATATCGTCCATTCCATTTTCGAACGGTGCATCTAGCTCGATTTGCTCGATGAAGCGCGCGTGCTCGTGACCCATGAAGATCACATCGAACTTGTCAGCCATCTTAGAGGCAATCTCGTTTACACCACGGGCGTGGGATTCGCTGCGGCCGTGGTGAAGTGCACCAATCACCACGTCAGGCTGGTACTTAGCAATCACTTGGTCAACCGTGCTTTCTAGCGACGAAAATTCTTCTTTGAAGTCCAGATTGCGGAAGTTCTCTGGGTTAGAGGCATTCCAGATTTTCACGTAAGAAGGCGTCAGACCGATAACCGCAACTTTGGCACCGTTATAGTCAAAAATCTGGTAACCACGAAGGAAAGGCACTTCCTGACCGTTAGTTTTACAATCTGCTGAGTTCTTATCCCAAATGATGTTAGAAGAAATCACTGAGCCGTTGAAACCTTCCAGGCTACGCTCAAGGAATGCACGTTCAAAGTCGAATTCGTGGTTGCCCGGCACCCAAACGTCGTAATCCATGAAGTTCATGGTTTCAACCACAGGGTGAACCGGTAGGTCGTTGAACAGTTCTGCGGAGTTGCCCTGGACGGTATCACCAAGATCAATCATCAGGAAGTTGTCGTTGCTGGCACGCTCTTCATGAAGAAGAGTCGCAATTTTGGTAAAGCCAGCATTTTGGTCAACGCTATCCAACGCGTAATCATAAGCAAAGATACGGCCGTGCATATCGCCGGTTGCACCAATTGTAATGGTCTGACGAGTTAACTGATCATTATCACCTTTGACAATAACCGCTTTCGTAGGCTCATAGGTTTTACACTCAGCAATGGCCGGACGCTCGGGCTCATTACTACTGCTATTGCACCCTGCTAGGGCCGTAACAACCGCAGCACTCAGCGCTGCTACTTTAATTGTATTCTTAGTCATGGCTAGGCAATCAAAAAAGATAATATAAAAAATGGTATATAAAACACCGAGAAATATACGCCTAAGCAATAGAATAAAAACTCGAAAAACCCCAAGAGTGTTTCCAAACGTAAATTTGGTAAGTTCGATAAATGAATCGTTAATTGTAAACCGTTTCATGCTAAGCAGACGTTAAACATCAACAACAACACAACACTAAACCGAACAAAAAACGCACAGGCAAACGTTTGCAAATGTGATTTTAATCCCACTTCAAAACAACAAAGCAAAACAACGGATAAGCAATTAAGTGAACCAGATCACAAAAAGCCATTGATAATTAAAATCACTTTTAACTGTTAAGTTAGCAAAGCTATGCCTTACAAAATGAAAGATAGCGATCACTTCCCAACCACAACGCAGGCATTTCCTCCAAGCTGTTTTGCTATTTCGGCGCAATAGCTGTCTCTCCGTGCCTATTATGTAAACCAGTGTAAGATCTTTAAGGCCGCTGGTTTTACTGATTTCATCAATACACAGACTTGGATTTCCGAGCAAAAAAGTGATGAAGCAACGAAAGTATTTTCCTGCCTGCAAACAAAAACGGCCGATACCTACCAGTATCGACCGCTTACATTTTCAGCTTTTAAAATAGCGCAAAAGAGCAACTAGATTAGATACCCAGAGCCTGACCACCGCCGATCTGGAGGGTTTCAGCAGTGATAAAGGAAGCGTCTTGGCTGACCAGGAATGAAATCGCAGAAGCCACTTCCTCTGGCTGGCCCAGACGGCCAAGCATGATGCTGTCAGCCCAGGAAGCAAATACTTCTGGCTTAGTCGCTTTAATTTGCGCGTGGAACGGTGTATCGATAGTACCTGGCGACACTGCGTTAACACGGATGTTGGCTGGCGCTAGTTCTTTCGCAAGCGCGCGAGTTAGGGTGTGAACCGCAGCCTTAGACGTGCCGTAGATACCAGCACCTGGGCCACCTGCATTCCAAGCGGCGTTAGACGTAAAGTTGATAATTGACGCGTTGCCAGACTTCTTCAAAAATGGAATAGCCGCACGAGAAACAAAGAATGCACTGTCAAGGTTAAGCGCCATCACTTTGCGGAAGAACTCAGTTTCCATACCTTCGATTGGGCTACGACCGCCCAAACCACCCGCATTGTTAACGACAACATCGATCTTACCGAATTTTTCACCGATTGCATTGATGTTTTCGGTCACGGCATGCTCATCTGTCACGTCAAAGCCACGGTACTCGGCTTCGATGCCCATTCCAGTTAGCTCAGCAACACAGCTTGCACCTTTCGACGCTTCGATGCCGTTGAGGATCACCGTGTAGCCATCTTGACCCAGGCGCTTAGCCACCTGGAAACCGATCCCACCTGTAGCACCAGAGATAAATGCAACTTTATTAGACATATCAATGTTCTCTTTACGTTAGTTAATGGCGATGCCAAGAGCCTCAACAGAGGCTCCCTCGACATCACCGATAATTAATATTGTATTACAATAACACTTAAATCATAGAATTCAAACCTTGGGTAAGGATCAATCGTGATCTTCGTCTGGTTTAGGCACAAAAAAAGGCGCCGAAGCGCCTTGGTTTATCATACTGGGAGTGTATTACTTGGGCTGGTTGCTGTACGCACAGCCTTCATACAGAGCTTGCTGAGTCGCTTCTGCAGAATAGTTAGGGTTAGCAAACCACGTTGTTTCGTCGCTAAGGTTTACCGACACGTTAATCGAGTTACGTGCACCAGGGCCGGAGCGCATCACACAAATTTCTTTGTTTTGTAGTTTCTGCCAAAGCTCGGCACCCACACCTTCTCGCAGCGATAGGATGTCACCTTTTTCTGTAACTTCACCGGTTGCCTTCGACTGGCCATATTGCTTGATGTACCAGTTTACGTTTTCGAACTTGCTGCGATCCAACACACCTTCGTTCTCGACGTACTCGGTGATCATGTCACGTACGGCATATACAGGTTCGTTGGAAGAATCCCAGATCACCTGCTCGCGGATGATCCACGCTTGGCCAAGCAGGGTACCTAAACGGTAATCGTTGATCGCCAATACATAATCCGCGTCTGGGTTAAATTTGCCGCCGCGGATTTCAGTGATATCAATACGCTCACCGACAGTCTTGCTCAAGTCAACCGTGTAGTGGATTGAACCATCGAAGATATCGTAGTTATACGCCGGGATCGCAGGATCGAAAGATACGGTAATATCGTTTTCCTGATAGGTATTGAAGTAACCGTACGACCACTCCATGTACTGTTTCAGCTGCTCGCCCTTAATGCTGACTGCGACTAACTGGTTGTCATACATGTACAGGTTGGCACTGTCTTTCTTACGGTACTCCTGACCATCGAACAAGTTAGAGCCATCCGAGAACAAGGCTGCCGCAGACACATCGACTTTAATGCTGTTACCTTCAGCGTCAGATCCTTTCTGCTCGATGTTCATGATTTGGATCTGATTGATCAAATCAGTAATCGGCATATCGGCCAGTTTGCCGTTATGGATGGAGCTGTATAGGCGTAGGCCTTCGCTGTTGAGTACCTGCTCTTCCAGTACCGCTTCATCGGCAAAGCCACCTGCTGAGTTGGTGAAGTTACCTTTCACCTTACCAATCATAATATTGGCATCTTCAACAGAAGCATCATGGATCTGCTGCATCTGCTGTTGCAACTGCTTGTCTTCTTGAACATTCTCGACTTTACGGTTTGATAGCGTGGTATCAACAATCTGCCACTTGCCTTGTTGATCTTTCTCTAGCTCGATCTCCGCCTTGGCCAGTGCCCAGCCCCAGTTCCCCGGCTCGATAATCTTCACTTTCTCGTGACGGTTCTGGGCGTTGTACACACCGGATTTCGCCTTGTCTTCCAGTTCGCTGTTACCGCCAACCGAAATTTCAGGCATTTCAGCCGTGATATCCGCGCCTTTCTCCACTTGCTCAATGAAGCGTGCGTGCTCGTGGCCCATGAAAATCACATCGAACTTGTCAGCCAGCTTTGAAGCTATTTCATGTACGCCGCGACCATGCTCCTTGCGGCCATGGTGCAAGGCACCAATCACCACATCCGGCTGGTATTGGTCAATAACCGAGTTGACTGTTTCGGTCACCGCTTCCAGCTCATCTCTGAAATCCAGGTTGCGGAAGTTTTCTGGATTAGACGCATTCCATACCTTCACGTAAGACGGCGTCAGACCGATAACCGCCACTTTGGCACCGTTATAATCGAAGATCTGATAACCGCGCAGGAAAGGCACCTCGGCCTCGTTAGCTTTACAGTCAACCGAGTTCTTGTCCCAAACCACATTGGAAGAAATCACCGAACCGTTGAAGGTCTCAAGGCTACGCTCGAGGAAAGCGCGCTCGAAATCAAACTCGTGGTTACCCGGTACCCACACGTCGTAGTTCAAGCTGTTCATGGTTTCAACCACAGGGTGAACCGGATCATTGTTGAACAGCTCTGCCGAGTTCCCCTGGACCGTATCGCCCAAGTCAATCAGCAGGAAGTTGTCATTGCTGGTCCGCTCATCACGAAGCAAAGTCGCAATTTTCGAGAAACCGGCATTTCTGTCGACACCGTCAAGGGCATAGTCATACGCAAAGATACGACCGTGCATATCGCCGGTCGCACCAATGGTGATGGTCTGGCTTGTTAGTTCGTTATTCTCGCTTTTTACGATAACCGATGGCGTCGGTTCAAAGGTTTTACATTCAGCTATTGTTGTAGGGGTTTCTGCATAGCTTCCCGCAGAAGCCAGCAAAATTGCAGCACTTAACGTGGCAAGCTTAAAGGTTTTATTTTTCATCTCACAGAGCCTAATGTCAGGATAAAGTCTTATATCCAAGGAACTTGGGTATGGGCAATATAAGGAAAAAAAATAGAATAAATACGTAAAAACCACTCAATCTGTTGCGAAATGTAAAATCGGTAAGCTGGTGAAATACAGCGTTAAATGTAAACCGTTGCATGATACCTGGTTGTTAATTTGCAACATGCTAAATACAGCATGGTGATTACATCTTGGACAAGTAAGAAATAGCACCTACAGCACTTTATCACTCGCATCGAATAAGCTTTTTACCTCTCGGTACAGCCACTCGGTAAATGGTGAGTGACGGTCTCTTAGATGGCAGAAAAAAGCGGCCTGACGACGGAAGGTATCTTGATACAGAACTTCAGGCAAAGGATAGGTTTGAAATTGATCATTTAGCAGTGGCCCGTTTTTTTCAGACATCACACCAATTGCGTCGCTCTGCTTAATGAGTTCCAGCATCATACTCATATCGCTAGAGCGCACATTAACGTTTTTTTCTAGCTTATATTTTTTAATCAGCATCTCGACTTTTGATGCTTCGATATACCCGGGTATGACACTGACGCAGAGCGGGTATTTCAATACTTCCTGAAGATCATTAATGGTAAGTGGGTGGCCTCTTCGGGTAACGAGCATAAATCTGTCATCAGGCAGTGACTTTTGGACCACATTTTTATTGGTTTCCATCGGTAAATAGCTCACCCCCCAATAAGCTCGGTGATTGGCAAGATCATGCAAACTCATCGGCGACCAAGGCTGACAATTAACCGTCAAACCGGGGGCAAGAAGGGTCAACTTGGCAATAAGGGGGGCGGCCACCGGAGCCATCAATGTCGGAGGAAAAAACAAGGTGACTTCTCCGCACATCTGCTCGATTTGCCACTGCTGATCATTGGTGTAAAGCTCATCGAGCTGGTCGAGAATAAAGGGAACCTTCTCGACTAAATCTATGCATTTTGCCGTCGGCTCAAAACGGTTGCCATCACGTACAAATAACTCGTCGTTAAATTGCTCGCGAAGCTTTTTGAGCATAAGGCTGACCGTAGGCTGGCTGACATTCAGTTTTTTCGCCGCCGTTACCGTCTGGCGGGTTTCGTACAACACCACCAACAATCGTAGTAGATTATAGTCTTTGCTCATTGCGCTTCTCTATAAATGGAATCGCCGTAATATAGATTAAAACAAGGAGTAATACTGTGCTGGGTAGCCTGCTTTCATTACATCCACCATTTTCAGCAGCCTTGGCAGAGCATAGTTAAAAAACATCTTATAGCCTTGGCACAGTTGGTTGAGCGGCAACGTGTCCGCCGTCGCGAGCGTTCGGTTTTTAGGGCAGCCACCGTTGCACAACGGCAAAAAGTCGCAGGACTTACATTCACGGCACAGTGAGTTGTGTTTACTTTGACCGAATTGAACTTGTGCCGGGCTAACCACCATATCGGCCAGTGATTGGTGACGGGCATTCCCTATCTGGTAGCTATCGTAGCCAAAGTGATCACAGCTATACACCTGCCCCTGGGCTTCTGCCATCAACTGCTGGCCACAGGTCTGGGCGTGGTGGCACATCTGGCTCGGTCGCCCCAGCAAAATCATCAGACAGTTTTCAAAAAACTGCACATAAATTTTGCCAACATCACGTTGGCACCACGCATCAAAAACATCACATAAAAACGTCCCCCACTGCTCGCCCGACAGTGACCAGTCATAGTCAAAACGCCTGTCCAGCTCATGGTCGATACAAGGTTGGAACTGCATATAAAGACTGCCATTATGCTTGAGGAAATCATAAATCTGCTTACCCGAATGGTAGGTACGGTTATTGACCACCGTCAGGGTATTAAATTCGACGTTATAATCCCTAAGCAGCCGGATCCCCCTCATTGTCCTCTCGAAGCTCGATTTTCCATGACAATCTATTCGAGCAATATCATTGAGCAGGTTGGGACCATCAATACTGACCCCGACCATTATGTTGTGTTGCTTGAAGAAAGCTGCCCAGCGTTTGTTGATCAAAGTACCATTGGTCTGAATGGTGTTGACGATACACTTCCCCTCGCCCCATTTATCCTGCAAGGTAATAATGTCTTTATAAAAGTCTCTGCCAATTAATAAAGGTTCACCACCATGCCAAATGAAGTCGACCTGCTTGCTCTTGCCAGGTTGTGATTGGATATGGTTTTTAATTAAAGCTTCAGCCGTTGCCCTATCCATCTTTTTTTCACCACCAGGCTGGTGCTGCAAATAATAGCAATAGCTACAGTCAAGGTTACAGGATGATCCAACAGGCTTGATAGCAAGGCTGTAAGGCAAAGCGATCGTCATAGTTGCTCCTAAGCGTTAAAGCTGATAATTGAATTCGAGCCGATGTCCACCGTCCTTGAAATCTTCATTTTGTGACCAATTGGCAAAATAACGGGCATTGAAGCGCGGAGTAAATTGATAAGAAAGCGCAACCTCATGCTTCAACACATTGCTATCCCCTTCGAGGCCAAAGTCGACATAGCTATCGCTACCAGACAAGGTGGTAAACCACATCGGGTTGTAGTTCAGCCACAGCTTGTCGCTCATCGCGACCTTGCCGTAGGTCCCTACCACAGCAAACGTACCGGGCAGCGCATAGCCAAACAGTTTCTCGCCCTCGCTATTGGCCGCATTAATGAAACTGGCCCCCAACCCGACCAGAGGGTAGACGGTCACGGGCCCCATTTGCGGTAATGCCTGTATCAAGCTGTACGATGCCGAGCCCGACTCACTGGCAATGTCATAATTAACATCCAGCTGGGTTCCGCGCCCACTGGTCAGGTTGACATGAAAGTTCCTAAAACGCAGGCTGTCGACGCTATCATCATTACCATCCTGCCAACCCACCTTTTCCCCGAGGAAACCTTTTACCTCTATGATGTTCATAGCCGCGGTATCATCCCTGCCCGTCTCGTAGGTCTGCCCGACTTTGAGATTTAGTCCTTTATCTGTCGCCCCGATGCCGACCTGCGTATAAACCGCAAGGGGATCTGACATATCCTGCACGGCCTCTTCTTGCGCAAATGCCGACACCGATGTCAGGCATACGCCCAAGTAAACTACATACTTCATTGTGACTCCGATAGCGGATGCCCAACCGACAGGTTCAGCACCCGCGGGTGTGTTAACGCTGTTCTAGACCTGGCACTGTCCAGTCCATGTTCAAGACCGACTTAGATGGGATATACAGCCGTGTCAGTACATAAAACCCTTCTGCTGGGGTGGGTAACCAATTGGTATCTGCAGATGGTTGTTGATGGGAGAAAGTGATCTCAAATGAGCCATCCGGTGACTTTTTGAGATCCGATAAGTTATTCAGGCTATAGCGGTTTATCGGGTTATCAACCAACATCTTAGACTTGGCATCGTAGACGGTGACGGACCAAAAGGCATCGACCGGCGGCTCACCGTCAAATTTCATGGTATAGCTGCGCTGGCCCGTCAGAGGCTTGCCCTGCGTGTCCATCGCTGCCATCGGGTAGACCGCTTCTTTGGCTCCTTGCCCGCCTAGATATGGGTGCGCAATCAAGGATCGCATGGCGTTATCATCACCAAAACCATCAAGGTTGAATGCATAGACCCAGCCATCTTTGATCTCCAACGTGGTTGGGTTGGCCTGCTGTGCCATTACCATTTTCTGGCCGTCGGCGACCGCTTTAACCATGGCCGAAATCGTTGTGTCGCTTAACCTGCTTCGGTCAAACCCTTGCTCGCTGATACCTATTTTATTGAGCTGGCCCAGCATCGCTTGCTGGCGTTCATCAACGGGGTTCTCTTTTAGATATTCGCCCAGCTCAACATAGAAACGTAATGGATCATCAGCCCTGCCCGGACGTGGCGATAGTGGGCGGAGTTGAAGTGATTCGCCTCCCATGTACTCGGTCAAAGGGGTTAAGGTGTATTGATCTTGGATAGCGTGGGCAGCAGAGTAGTCGTCTTCGCCCATGACCTGAGTCCGCCCCCAAAGCCATACTTTGCTAGTTGGTGCCTCAACGATATTCAATTCACGCGGGATCGCACCATCGGCCTTCCAGCCCGGCGGCACAATCAATATCTCTTTCTCTAGCGACCCGGTTTCCCGGGTGCCGACGTACTGGAACAGGTTGTGCCACATATCGAACATGTTGATCACATAGTAGCGGTCAGTCACATCAGGCACCGACAGCACCAGAGGCCCCTGGCTAAGATCCAGTACCGCACTGGAATAGAGGGTGTCGCGGTTGGCAGTTGGCATATCCGTATCGGCGGGGGTACTCAAGCGACGGGCATGGCCAAATTCATTCAACGGACCACGGTAACTGGTATCAGACTGAGGGGCCGATACATCGCTGTACTGGCGGGCAATCTGCTCCATACGGACGAGCGTCGAGCCCCACATATAGGCATTGACCCCCAATACATAACCCTCGTTGTCTAACGCTTGCTGGGTGGTAACAATGGTGCTGTCGACTGCGGCGGTACAGGGTATCGCCGCCATGGTGCCAGATAAGGCCAGCATGGTGGCTAGCACGGTTTTCGTCATCGTTTTTTTCATCATAGGAAACCTTACACTGCTGGGCACAGGGTATTCAAAACATGAAAGAAAAGGGGTAATAGCGGATATTGGTTTTGCCAATAGCGCCATGGAAGCAGCGGCGCTAATGAGCATTGCCGTCATCCGGAGTTAATTGATGGTGTCATTACCCATCCCGATACCGGTGCCTTTTTGGACCGGCGGGTACTCTTGCAACGACTTTTGGTATTGGCCTATCGCTTGGTAGAACTCCGGCAATACCCACGATTTTTGCTTCATCCAGTGATACCAACCATGGGTATCGGGGGTACGCTCGTACGGATCGGCTTTGATATTGACCAGCACCCCGAATGGCCACTCTTTAGCTGGCTCTGTCCAGGTTGTTTTGGTCTTTAAATGGACCTTCCACTGGTTGACCCGAACAGCATTGAGATCGGTTTCGTTATAGAAAAAGAATTCGTGGCGATTGCTTTCGCCGCCATTGGCCAACATATCCATCTGGTTATAGCCGTCGATGTGCGCAACCCGCTCAACGCCCTCGATAACTTTCCCTGCGAGCAGCTGTGCTTTGATATTTGGCTCACCGCTGGCAGCCATCAGGGTTGGCAGCCAATCCTCGGCTGACATCATGCCTTCAACATATTGGCCCTGAGGAAATTTATCCGGCCAGCTGACCAGCATCGGCACCCGGAATCCACCATCCCAGGTAGTCCCCTTCTGGCCTCTGAACGAGGCGGCCCCGGCGTCGGGCCAGTGGTCTAAATTCACCCCGTTATCAGAGGTAAACATGATGATGGTATTGTCGAGTTCGCCTAACGACTCTAGCTTGTCGAGCAAAACTCCGATTTGATCGTCCAACTCTTTTAGCGCGTCATAATAAGTGGAGGTTTGGCTCACCCCCTCATACTCTTTCCGGACATGGGTAATCGTATGCATACGTGATGGGTTAAACCACATGAAATATGGCTGGTCATCGTTTATTGCTTCATGGCGGTCTAGCCAGTCAGTCGCAAAGTTCAGGAACTCTTCATCAATCTGTTTCATGCGCGCTTTGCCAAGCGCTCCTTTATCGGTGATAACCTGTTTGCCGACTGCACCGAAGCGGGGATCGTCGGTTTTATCATATGTATTGCTCGCAATTGAATGGAGCACATTGCGAGGTACACCTACAAAATTCGGGTCTTTCGGAAACTCTGGCTGCTCGGGCATCTCCATCACATTAAGGTGATATAAGAACCCATAGAACTCATCGAAACCGTGGACGGTCGGAAGATGACTGTTATTGTCACCCAGGTGGGACTTACCGACATGAACAGTGGCATAGCCCTTTTGCTTCAGAAGCTCAGCCAGCGTTGGCGTTTCTTTTTTCAAGCCCAGCTTCGAGCCCGGCTGACCGACCGACGTCAGTCCTGAGCGGAAGGGGTATTGCCCCGTGATAAACGCTGCCCGCCCTGCTGTCGAGCTGCTCTGGGCATAATAGTCGCTGATCATCAGCCCGTTATCGGCAATGCGATCAATATTGGGTGTCTTAATAGCCCCTAAGCCCCGGTGATAAACCGAAATATCCATCGGCGCAACATCATCAACCATGATGGCGACAATATTGGGGCTGTCCGCCAATGCCGGAAAAGCCAGCGACGACGAGGCAGCCGCGATGGAAAGCGCTAACGCACTTTTCATATTTTTATTATTTGTTTTCATAACGTTTCTCCGTTAAAGGACGGAGATAGCATAAATAAAAGCCTTCTAAATAAGAGAAATAGCCTCTATTAGCATTTCTAATATTCCTATCTTGGCCAGCCAATTATCAAAAAGACTAATAGTCGATATTAATCAATCGAAGTCGCTAAACATTTACCCTCAAGGAAATAAATAACGATAAATAAGGTTTGATATGAATAAAACACTATTGGCCAGCCTAGTCTGTAGCTCGATTGGGCTAATGACTATCACCGGCTCTTATGCCGCTGAAAGCCAGCCCTCGGCAGAAGAAGAACTCGCCTACAACTTGGGCGTGCAGGCCTTCATTTACGGTGCAGGCCCTCTCACCGTCGCGGCGGTACGCCAGACGTCAACCTCGGTCGATGCACCGATGGACAATGCCATGGCCCCGCTCAACCAGATGGGCAAAACACGGGTACTGTCTGGGCCACAAGATAGAATTGTACCGACCGTCAATAACGATACCTTATATTCACAGGCCCACTATGATCTTGATCTCTCTGGGCCTATGGTGCTTGAAATTCCCAGAACGGACGACCGGTACTATATCGTCCAGTTACTGGATGCCTACTCAGACTCCATTACCGATATCCACCGCAATAATGCCGGAGTCCGAGGCGCTAAATTCCTGCTGGTAAACCAAGGGTGGGAAGGAGACATACCAGAGGGTATAGATGCGCTTATCGAATCAAGAACCCCAATGGTATGGCTGATCCAAAGAACCGGGGTATCGGGTGAGCAGGACACCCAGGCGGCGCTGGAAGTCCACGATAAATTTATCAGCTATCCATTAACTGAGCTTGGCGCTAACCATGGCCCGGTTGAACTCAAAAAATCCTCTGGCCGGATTCCGCCCATGGCCAAGCCGCAGGGACTGGAATGGTATGCCTTAATCGATCAGGAGCTGCGTAAAAACCCACTATCAGAAGATGCCGCGATGGTGGAACAATTCAAGTACATCGGTATTGGCGGCGATGAGCCGTTCGATCCAGACAACCTATCTGATACTCAAAAGAAAGGCTTGCTGCGAGCTCTGCAAAGTTCACAGCAGATCATTCACTATGCCGGTCGCAGCATCGGCACAAGCAATAACGGATGGTCAATGATGTTCGAAGGAGGCCAGTACGGCAACGACTACTTGAGCCGTGCCAGCATCAACCTCCGCGCAGCCGGACTGAACGTTCCCGAGCGGGCACTCTACCCCAACCGCTATACCGATGCTGACGGTAACCAACTGTCTGGCGCTCACCAATACCGGATGACCATGCCAGCTGACGCGCCAGCAGAAGCATTTTGGTCGCTGACCATGTACGATGCCGAAAATCTCTACATGGTCGAAAACAAGATAAACCGCTACTCTATTTCAACCAACCGCCCCGGTGAATTGGCATACAACCCTGATGGCACACTGACCATTTGTATTCAAAACGAACAACCAAAAGACAATGGATGTAACTGGCTCCCCGCCCCTGAAGACGATTTTTACCTTCATATGCGCTTGTACGAACCAACCGAAGCGGTTCTGAACAATACGTATCCACTGCCTCAAGTGGAACGTGTTATGTAACGATAATTCGCCGTTCTCAAGGTCAAAAGATACAAAAATCCCCAGCGGAACACTCCACTGGGGATTCGTTTTATCGCAATTACACGTCGTTAAATCGCACTTTCGATTTTATGACCTTTCGGTAGTTGGTGGGCAATACCCTTGTGGCAATCAATACAGGTATTGCCGTCTTCGATGGCCCGGCTATGGATGCCGGCAGCGACCGACTTCTGGGTGCTGAAATCCATGTATTCAAAATTGTGGCAGTTCCGGCACTCCTGAGAATCATTGGCTTTCATCCGGTCCCACTCTCGGGAGGCCATTTCAAACCGGTGATCCTCGAACTTCTGCGGGGTATCGACAAGTCCCAGCGCTTTGGCATACAGCTCTTTCGAGGCTTGGATCTTTCGCACCATTTTCGGAGCCCACTCTTTGGGTACGTGACAATCCGGACAGGTTGCCCTGACACCGCTGCTGTTGTTGTAGTGAACGGTTCCAACATACTCTTGGTAAACGTTGTTCTCCATTTCATGACAACCGATACAGAAGCTTTCCGTGTTGCTGTACTCCATCGCAGTGTTAAACCCGCCCCACAGGATAACACCTGCAACCACACCCACGGTCAGGACAGTGCCAATCGCAAAGTGGCTGGGCTTTCTGAACCACTGCCAAAAACGCCGGATGATTCCAGGTCGTTGACTCTCCATAGCCCCTCCTATTGGCCGAATTTACCAGCCGGTTTAAAGGTATTTTCCACCAGCGGCGCGGCATCAGCCTGCGGTACATGGCACTGCAAACAGAAGTAACGGCGAGGGGCTACGTCACTCAGGATCTTGTTGTTACTGTCCATGTAGTGCGTCGGGCTCACCCTCGGAGCGCCCGTTCTGCGGTACTTGTCGACATCATGGCATTGCAAACAGCCATTGTTGCTCGGGTTGATCTGCACCATTTCCGTTGAGTGCGGGATCAGTGGGGGTTGATGGACATATTCCAAGGCCAGCTTATCTTGCATTTTTGGCACCGGCTTGATGGGCGCAACGGTATTGGTATCCCCTATCTCCTGCGCGCCACGTAACGAGGTAACCTCTGCAAATGCTGCCAGGCTCACGACAGCCGCCAGCAGCGCAGACACAACATACTTACCCTTCATCTTTATTGGCTCCAATTCTTATTTTAAATTCCAATACTTCCTCGGAACAGACATCAATACAGCGTCCACAACTGATGCAATCTTGGCTCATCACCTTGCGATCTCCGCCTTTGAGCGGCTGCCTGAGCACTTCTGGCTCGGGGCACACGTTGAAGCAATCCATGCACTTGTTGCAGGCTTCGCGGTTGGTCGCGGTGATACGAACCAGGCTCTTACGGCCAATCACCCCATAAGTCGCGCCAAGCGGACATAAATGACCACACCAGCCATGCTCGACCAATACCAGGTCAAGCAAGAACACCAGCAAGATCAGCACCCAACCCGCGCCCATGCCGAACACCAAGCCACGGTGAAGTGCCGCAACAGGGTCAATCCAGCTCCACAACACGCTGCCCGATACCGCACTACCCAGTAACAACACCGGCAACAACCAGTAACGCAGGCTTGATGGCCATCGGTAACTGAGCTTGATCCCCAGTTTTCGGCGAAGCCAAGCAGCCAAGTCCGTTACCATGTTGAGCGGGCATACCCAGGCACAAAACACCCGAGGGGCCAGCACGGCATAAAAGCCCACCACAATGACACCACCAAGCAGGGCTGCCAGCTCAGGCCAATGGCCTGCGGCTATGGTTTGCAGCAAGATCAACGGGTCAGTCAGAGGCACCGTGTCGAACAATGTGCTTGCCGACAAATTGCCACGCAGTACTCCCAGTGTCGGGCCGATAATGAACAAGGCGATGATCAGCAGCTGACAGCTGCGACGAAGCAGTAAGAAGCGGTGGGCTTTCCACCAGCCTAGCGAGGCGGTCGCTGCCTTGCCGGCATCTTTTGCCAAATGCTTAGCCATTACTGACCTCCTCCACTGTTACCCGGCTTGTAAGCTGGCAAAGTCAGATCCTCAGGGATCAGGCTTTCCCCTTTCTTGGCCTTTTCTTCCCAACCCAAGCGGTAGTGGTGACCGAGCTCGCCTTTGGCTAATGCCGTCGGCACAACTTTGATCGCCGCTTCATCCAGTACACAGGCTTGCTCGCATTTACCGCAGCCGGTACAGACATCTGAATGCACCGTCGGGATAAACTTGGCATGGTAGCCGGTACGTTGGTTGCGGATCGGTTCTAGGGTGATCGCTTCATCAATCAGCGGACAAACCCGATGGCACACATCACAGCGCAAACCCAACCAGTTGAGGCAGGTTTCATGGTCAATCAACACCGCGGTGCCCATCCGGGCATCATCGATATCGGTCAGGCCTTGATCCAGCGCGCCACTCGGGCAGGCTGCCACACAGGGGATGTCTTCACACATCTCACACGGAATCGCTCGGGCGGTAAAATACGGTGTCCCCGAGGCCACTGGCGACAACAAGCTTGCCAGCTTCAAGGTATCGTAAGGACACGCCTGAACGCATAACCCACAGCGCAAGCAAGCCTGCAAAAACTCCGGCTCAGGCAATGCACCCGGCGGCCTTATCGGCACACCGCTGCTGTCAGCCTGGCTTTGTTTGCTCTGTAGTCCGAGTACGGTCGCTGCCGCTCCCACACCCACAGCCGTTCGCGCGGCATCCCGGAGGAAACGGCGGCGGCTTTGTGATGATTTGAGAGGTGAACGCTTCATCAGTCTGTTTCCAATAGTTAGGCTTTAACCACCTTCACTGCACATTTCTTGAAGTCCGTTTCTTTCGAAATTGGATCGGTCGCATCAAGCGTGAGTTTGTTGGTCAACTGCCCGGCGTCAAAGAAAGGCATATACACCAAGCCTTGCGGAACCCGGTTACGCCCGCGAGTTTCCACATGGGTGAGTACCTCACCACGGCGGGAAACAATTTTCACAGCATCGCCCCGGCGTAGCCCGCGCTCTTTGGCATCGAGCGGGTGCATGTAGAGCACTGCATCCGGGAAGGAGCGGTATAGCTCCGGCACACGGCGGGTCATCGAACCGGTATGCCAGTGCTCCAGTACCCGTCCAGTAGACAGCCACAGGTCATACTCATTATCCGGTGATTCTGCTGGCGGCTCGTACGGCAGCGCGAAAATCACCGCTTTTTTGTCCGGCTTGCCGTAGAAAGCGAACTCTTCGCCTTTCTTCACATACGGGTCATAGCCTTCGGAGTAACGCCATACCGTTTCCTTGCCATCAACCACAGGCCAACGCAAACCACGGGACTGGTGGTACATATCAAACGGTGCCAAATCGTGGGCATGACCGCGACCGAAATAGGCGTATTCTTCGAACAAACCTTTCTGAACATAGAAGCCAAAGTGACGGGATTCGTCGTTGAGCTGGTCGGCGGCGATTTCATCCAAGCTGTATTTATCGGCCTTGCCGTTTTTGAACAGCACCTCAAACAGCGTTTTGCCTTTGAGCTCAGATTTCTTGGCTATCAATTCCTGCGGCCACACTTCCTCGACCTTGAAGCGCTTGGAGAATTCCATCAGCTGCCACAAGTCCGACTTCGCCTCGCCCGGCGCACTGATCTGCTGGTGCCAGAACTGGGTGCGGCGTTCGGCGTTACCGTATGCCCCTTCTTTTTCCACCCACATTGCGGTTGGCAAGATCAAGTCCGATGCCATGGCCGTAACGGTTGGGTAAGGATCAGAAGTCACGATGAAGTTAGCGGGATCACGGTAGCCAGGCAGGCGCTCCTCGTTGATATTCGGCCCGGCCTGCATGTTGTTGTTACACATCACCCAGTAGGCATTGAGCTGGCGATCTTTGAGCATTCGGTCTTGCAAAATCGCGTGGTAACCCGGCTTCGGTGGGATCGTGCCTTCTGGGATATTCCAGTGGGTTTCACACATTTCACGGTGCTTCGGATTCATCACCACCATGTCGGCTGGCAAGCGGTGGGCAAAGGTGCCGACCTCACGCGCCGTACCGCAGGCTGATGGCTGGCCAGTCAGCGAGAATGGGCCACAGCCCGGCTTGGAGATCTTACCGGTCAGCAAATGGATGTTATAAATCAGGTTATTGGCCCATACACCGCGGGTGTGCTGGTTGAAGCCCATGGTCCAGTAGGACACCACCTTGGTTTCCGGGTTGGCGTACATTTCGGCCAACGCGTTAAGCTGGTCGACCGGTACCCCTGTCAGCTCCGAGGTGTATTCCGCGGTATAGGTCGAGACAAACTTGGCGTAATCGTCGAAACTCATCGGCGTCGAATCACCGCTACCCGGGTTCTTGGCTGCTTTTTCCAATGGATGGGTTGGGCGCAAACCATAACCGATATCCGTCACACCCTTGCGGATGTTGACATGCTTGTCCATGAAGTCCGTGTTGACCTTGTCATTGGCGATTATGTAATGGGCAACAAAGTTGAGGATAGCCAGATCGGTCTGCGGCTTGAAAATGATTGGGTTGTCAGCCAACTCATAGCTGCGGTGGGTAAAGGTCGACAGTACTGCAACTTTCACCTTGTCAGATGACAGACGGCGGTCGGTCAGGCGGGTCCAGAGAATTGGGTGCATCTCAGCCATGTTAGATCCCCAAAGCACGAAGGCATCGGCATGTTCGAGATCGTCATAGCTACCCATAGGCTCGTCCATACCGAAGGTACGGCCAAACCCAACGACCGCTGACGCCATACAGTGGCGGGCGTTCGGGTCAATATTGTTGGAGCGGAAACCCGCCTTGTACAATTTCGCCGCGGCATAGCCTTCCCAGACTGTCCACTGGCCAGAGCCGAACATGCCAACGGCAGAAGGACCTTTGTCTTTCAGTGCCTGCTTGAACTTGTCAGCCATCACATCGAAGGCTTCATCCCAGCTGACCGGGGTGAACTCACCTTCCTTGTGATACTGGCCGTCTCTCTTTCGCAATAACGGTTGGGTCAGGCGATCTTCCCCATACATGATCTTAGGCAAGAAGTAGCCTTTGATACAGTTAAGGCCCCTGTTTACCGGTGCATCCGGGTCTCCCTGTGATGCCACCACTCGACCATTCTTGGTACCCACCAGCACACTGCAGCCCGTACCACAGAAGCGGCATGGGGCCTTGTCCCACTTCACTTCCTGATCGCCATCCGCGGCATTGGCCACCGAGACTGGTATGGTTAACCCTGCTGCACTGGCGGCAGCAATGGCTGCATTGGCCTTTAAGAAACTACGTCTAGTAACTGTCATGTTACGCTTCCTTTAGCTCAGATTGTTCTTCCATTTGGTGGTAAACCAGTGTGGTATCGAGTACCCCGGGCAACTGCTTGATGTAGTCAAAACGACCAACAATGTCGTTTTTTTGCTCGCCCTCAAGCACGACAACCAATTTCCCTGATTCACCAAAAATCGGCACCTCTGCCCCCGGTAAGCTCTCTATGGTCTTTTTTATTGATTCAAGCTGCTCAGCCACGACGTAAACAATCAAGCTGCAGACATGGAACTCACTCACAACAAAGCCCCCCTTTAAGGCACACCACCGAATCCTTCCCAAATCAAAAAGTGCAAAAAAATACACTTAATAATTTAGTGGTTATTGATTAATTTATGCCTAATACGGATAGGTTGGATACCCACAAAGGGGTATTGGAGGGATTGGTTGTTTTAGATCAAAAAATCGACAACACCGAGCTCACATTAATGTAAATCAGGATGTTACTAGCCTCAGAGAAGAGGCCGTGAAGTGAATTTCACCAAGGCGATAGCCTTAACGGCATCACAAGCTGCTGCACCACCCGGCAAGGTAAGCGGCTAGTTTTGCCACTTCTTTTTCCACTGGCATTGCATGCCCCATCGGGCTGAAGAACACAGGCTCTACCCCGTAAAATACCGCCGTGGCCTCCACTTGAGATGCAGGTACCAGTTTGTCTTCCTGAGCCCCGACGACAGTGACAGGAACACTCAATGATAACCTGTCATCAATAGGATGAGGCTCTAAGAACAACCGCAGATCTTCAGCCTTGAGCTCTGAAAGCAGCATCCCCAGCTGCTGCTCATTGGGTTTGCAGGCAAACAATGCATCTATCAAGACGTTGCGATAATAGGGGTTAAGCAACGCCATATTCGGCATAACCATTACCTGTCCTAAGACCAAAGATAAAACAGGGTTATCAAGCCACATTGCTTGATTCAACTGACTAAAGCCTTGCGGGGGAACCGATGCCATCAATACCATACCCGCTAATTTCGGCTTTATCTCTTCACGCAGGCAGACATGCTGGGTAATCAAACCTCCGAGAGAGTACCCGGCCACCACTACGGGCTTTTTCTCCTGTTGGTATACAAACTCAATAAAAGTCGCTACATCATCAATATGATCATCAAAAGGCCGGGATGATGGCTTTACGGAATGTGAACCATGGCCACGGAGAGTCAGGGAATAAGTAGTCAAACCCAGCGAGTCAAAATAAGGCATCATGTGATGGGTAAATAGCTGGCCACTGCTAAGGATACCGTGAATAAAAACAACGGGAGGAAGGGAACTTGCTTGCTGACTAACCTCTTGCTGACAATTTGAAAAATAATATTCAAACTCTCTATCAGAATATTTAACGCTCTGGATTTTCATAATTCACCTTCCTACCTGTCCCTACTCATATTCTAAGTTGATGGCAAATAATTTAATTGTACTAACATAACAATTTCAATAATTAAAAATATCTCCCCAAGGACCAATTACATTAATATCAACACCTTAGTAAAACAACAGTCTACGACCTTGGTAAAATGGCCGATAACAACAGTCGTTACCGGATTACATTCACAATCACATACTTTTTATTTGTGTTAAATGGAATGTGTATTTATCACCACCTAAAAATACTGCCCTCTTTCACAGGGTAAAATCACGATTAAGCGTAAGGCGATGGCATTATTAACTCCCTTTGCTTGAGCCGATTGTAACTCAGGTGTCAGAAGCACAGGCGCTCACATCATACTGACCAAACTGAGCCTGCCAGCAATATATTTTCGCCTCCAGTCCAAATACACTGCGTTTATTTGTGATTATTGATTTATGCTTAATTTGACTGGGCAAGAGACCTAACGGGGGATGATATATGAGCCATGAGGAAAATCACCGCTCCAACCGAGTTGGCTGGCTACGGGCTGCTGTTCTGGGTGCCAATGATGGTATCGTCTCCACCTCCAGTCTGATTATTGGCGTTGCCGCAGCCAATACCACTCAAGATAGTATCCTTCTTGCAGGTATTGCCGGTTTAGTGGCTGGTGCGATGTCGATGGCAGCTGGCGAATATGTATCGGTGAGCTCTCAGCTAGACACTATTGAGGCAGACCTCGCTATTGAGAAACAAGCATTGGAGCAAGATTACGAAGACGAGATCGATGAACTTGCCCTAATTTATGAGCAACGAGGACTCGAACCCATACTGGCCCGTCAAGTGGCCGAACAACTGATGGAGCATGACGCCCTCGGAGCCCATGCCCGAGATGAGATAGGATTATCTGATACTCACGGTGCAAACCCCATACAGGCAGCCATGTTTTCAGCCACCACCTTTACAATAGGCGCCTCTCTCCCTTTACTCGTGGCATGGGTTGTACCATTAGCTTTACTGATCATGTTAGTCGCTGTTTTCTCCCTGCTCTTCTTAGCTTTTCTCGGTGCCATCGCCGCCCGAGCCGGCGGAGCCTCAATGAGAACAGGCGCAATACGAGTCACTTTCTGGGGAGCCCTGGCCATGGTGCTGACAGCCGTGGTCGGTCAAGTCTTTGGGGTTGTTGCCTGATCAGTAAAAACCTTTCTTTGCGAGGAATCCACCACAGTTTTCAGCAACAAGACGACCATTACATTCAAACTGTTTTTCATCCCTCATTGCGACCAAGGTGAATCGCTTTTTCGTTCATACGCGGTAAAAGTACATTTTTCAGCATCGACGCCCACTATTATGACTATACCACCAGCGTACTATTTACTATTGCTTTGGATGATTATCACTTCAGGACAAGTGATAGGTGCAGTATCAGAATTAAAAGCTAAATCATTAACTTTGACCACCTGGAATCTCAATTGGCTCGCTGAAGACAAGCCTAGAGGAAAACCGCGCTCAAGCATCCCGTTAAGAAAGCCCAGCGACTATCAGGCCATGGCAGAAATCATCAATGCTATTTCACCGGATGTAATGGCCTTTCAGGAAGTCGCTAACCGTCTGTCGATAAGCAAAGTCATTCCTCTGAGCAAGTATCAGATCGAGTTCTCGAATAGGAAAGATACAAACAATGACGAGATCTGGCCGCAGTTTGTCGGCTTTGCGATTCGAAAAGGAATTGAGTATCGGCGCCATCCTGACCTCCAACAGCTGGATGTGTGGAATAACCAATACCTGCGTTATGGTGTCGATATTTCTCTTTTTCAACAAGGAAAACCGTCCCTAAGACTATTAGCCGTGCACCTCAAAAGCGGGTGTTACAGTAACCGTCACCGCAACAAGAACTGTACTGTTTTAAAAAAGCAATTTGAGGTACTCAAAAACTGGATAGCCAAACGGCAAGAACAACAACAGTCCTTTATTATTTTGGGGGATTTTAACCGCCGATTGGCAAACAAAGGGGATAACTTTTGGAAAAAACTCACCGCTGGACTGTCACCGGATCCGATACTGGCCACCAAAGGGATAACAAGCCAATGCCGCTCGCAGGCCTATAACAAGCGCAAACGGACATGGGAGGAGAGGCAATATCCCGGATTTATCGATCACTTTATTATCGATAGCCGAATACATAATAAGAACACCACCGAGGTACCCTTATCTGAACACCTTTATACCGAACAACAGCTGAAGCAGTATCAGCTCAGTGACCATTGCCCGCTGTCAATCATGCTGAAACTGTAGGCCCCTTGCAGGTAAGGACACCAAACCCTAATCGCCGCGCGGTTTACCTTTCCCCTGATTCACATCCCTCACGTGGATATCCAATTGCGGGAAGGCGATCTCAATACCGTTCTCTTTGAACAAACTGTCAATGCTCTTGTTGATCAGGTGGATAGTCGATAAGCGATGCTCTATTGCGGTAATGTAAACCCGCAATTCGAAGTCTAAACTACTGGCACCGAAAGCGAGAAAATATACCGAAGGCGGGGGCTCTTTGAGGACCAGCGGATGGGTAGTCGCGGCCTGGTAAAGGAGCTGCTCGACGCGCTCGATATCAGAGCCGTAGGCAACACCAATCGGGATAACGATACGGGTAATAGGATCGGTCAGGGACCAGTTAATCAGCTTTTCGGTAATGAAAACCTTGTTGGGCACAACGATTTCCTTGTTATCCCAGTCTATGATCGTGGTCGCCCGAGTTTTGATTTTACTCACTGTTCCCGATAATTCATTGATGGTGACAATATCACCAATACGGATAGGCCGTTCAAACAAGATGATCAAGCCCGAAATAAAATTGGCAAAAATCTCCTGCAGGCCAAACCCCAAACCGACCCCAAACGCTGCGACCAACCACTGGAGTTTCGACCACTGAAAACCGATAAGCGAACAAGCAGTAAACACCCCGACTAGCATCAGCAAGTAACGGATCACCGTCGTTGTGGCATAGCCCATACCCGGGGATAGATCCAACCTGCGCAGTACCAGCAGCTCCAAAATACCGGGGAGATTCTTCACCGCAATAAAAGTAACCAGTAGAGTAATAAGCGCATACAACAGCGACTGCAGCGTGATGTCCACCATCACCACCCCGGTTTCCCCCACTTCACTTACCTGCCAGACGACCTTGTGGGATAGCCAACTGGTCATCTCAAGAGCACTCGACCACAAGGTCAGCAAAGCCAGAATAAATCCAAGCAGGGATAGCCCTCTCAGCAAGGTGAGCGATTGCTCACTGACCTGCTCTACATCCAAACTGCTCTCTTCTACTTCCGGCATCACTTCCCGCAGTTCAGCCAGCTCCGGAGGCTCACCCGCCTGCTCTTGCTGATGGGCCAGCAATTCCTCTCGCTTTTCCAGCAGGCGCTGATAGTTCAGCTGACGATGTTCCAGCTTGAGCCACCGCTCTCCCATCTGATAGGCCAGCAAAACCCCAAGCATCAAAAACAGAGTCAACTGCTGATAGTTGAGCAATACCCAGGAAGCCAGGTAGAGCCCCATAACAGACATCAATATTATGACGAAAAAAGAGCCGATGACTAAACCGCGGATCAGCATCAGCGGTACCCCCTGATGCAGGGGGGACGGCAACACCATAGGTAAACGTTCGCGCTTGAATAAAAAAGTATAGATATAGGCCATACAACCGACCAACAGCAAAAACAGTACCCGTGACGCCTCGGCTTCCTTCTCGCCAGACACCAACTCTGTGCAATACAAGGCAAGCAGAATAACAATCAACGGCCAGCGCAACCGTCGGCTTTCACGATGAAGGTAGCTACAGATTTCCGAGGGCCAGTTGAGGTGCAAATCCAACACCCCATCCTCGGCGGTTAATCCATGGATCAGCTCCAACACAAATAAACCACATGCGCTGGCGGAGATCAGGGAGGGAAGATCACCCGAAGTCGGTAATGGCCACAACCAATAAATTCCAAGGGCCGTCAAGCCGTACCACAACGGCCAAATGACGGCCCGGAACACAGCTAAGAAAAACAAACTCAAGGTATAGCGAAATTTATCTCTCAGCGGATGGCCGAAGAGGCTTTTGTAGTCCATCCTGTACTGATCGCTGAGCCGGGTTAGTCTTGACCGCAAGAGGGTAAACAACAGCGTGTAGGCTGCAATGGAAAACGCCAGCGCCAGTTGCTGCTGCTGGGTTGTCCTTTCGAACAACACTTTGAGGGGGGTATGGGCACCAAACCACACATTCATTTCAAACCGTGTCAGGTTTTTCCACAGCGGCAGGTTGCTGCGTATCCATAATTGCTGCTCGCGGAGAAAAATCCGAGCATTATTCACCTCGTTTTTGTATTGAAGAGTAGCAGCCTGCAGGCGGCTAAGCTCACTGATCAGCTTGTCATACTCTTGTTTAAGCCGAGCCAAAAGCTCTTGGTGTAGCTTCTTGAGCTTTAATGCAACCTTCGAGTCAGCCTCCTGAATAATCGTACTGCTACCATCCTGATCACCAAAAGCGGTATCGGTGCGAAGTTGGCTGATCTCATATTTTCGGATATGGGCATTGGCAATTCGATCAGGAATGGCACTGACGGAAACGCGACTTGGCAAGCGCTGTAATTGTGCCCTGATAGAAGCGCCGAACGCAGTACTCTCTCTCAGCCAGTCCAAATTATTCTTGATGAGTACTTGTTCATCATTAAGGCTTTGCCTTTCGGCTTGAATACGGTGAATCTCAATACGCGCATCATCCACATTGAGCAGAACTCGCTCTAGCTCTTTCGCAAGATCCAAAACTGTGGCTGCTTGCACCTGCAGTGTTTTGATGCTTTCCTCTAGCACCCCCGGGGAATTATGAAGCTCTGAATTGATCTGCGCAGCTTTGGTTATCATAGCCCTAGCCGAACCCTGCTCTATCTCGGTCAAACGTCTTTGCAGCAGGGTCTGTAAGGGCGTTGCCAAGTCTATTTTCTTTGCCAGTAACTCCTGCTCTAGCTGCAGCAGTTCACTGCGCTCATCCAAGGTCTGCTGCGCCAACAGTTTTTGCTCCTTTTCCTGCTGGAGAGTCGCAACATTGGCCTGAGCCAACCATGATTGCAGCTTATCTGCACTTTCACTGACAGTTAGCGACGCCTGTTCCAGCTGGGTATTGAGGTTGACGATTTCATTGGGTAATGAAACCCTGGAATCATTGAGTCTCTTCCGTTGTTCAGCATTGTCCTTGCTCGCGGTTTGCCATTCACTGAGCGAAGCTCGCAGCCTTGCCAGCGCTTGCGATAAATCCTCGTAGGTTTCCAGTTGCTCTGTTTGAAAGACGGGAAGTTGTTCGGCCTCATTGATCTTCTGGCGAAGAAGGCCTCTCCGGTGCGGAAACTGGGTAACGAGAGCACGTAGCTTGGCTTGCTCTTGTGCCAAGGCGTTCTGATCACTCAAGCTTTGAGCCAAGCTTTGATACTGGCGGAGTAGGTTCTCATCTTTGGGGTTATCGTTGCTAAGGCGCTCAATTTCACTATTAACAAAATCGATATCCGGCAGTGTTTCCGCACTGACTCGCATTGTCAGTAACAGCGATAGTCCAAGGTAACAAATGTACTTTCTAACCAAGCACCACACCCACACAGCCTCCAATGACACAGCCAATATTAAAGTGTAGAAGTTTAGGCTTACTGGGAGGTTATCAAGATTAATACGCTATAAACTACCCCGCAGGTTAAACAGCAAACGTCATCCTGCACCTGCGACTATACTCTCGTGCAGCATGGGCTGCTTTGTTAGGACATATTTCAACTAAGACGTGTTTCCACCATCAAAGCGCTCGCACAGCACTAAACTTAAGGGAAACCTATCGCAACAACGAGGAGCAACGTCATGAGCTATGAGCACATTTTAGTCGCGGTTGATTTATCTCAATCCAGTCAGGAAGTGATTGAAAAAGCAGTTTCGTTGGCTAGAAGTGCGAAATGCAAGCTTTCTTTTGCTCACGTCAATGTTGATAGAGTTGCTTTGACGCCAAAAGAACAGCATACACTGGAAGAAGAATTGCAAACCCTGGCAGAGCAATGTGGCTATCCAATCACTGACACCTTCGTCGTCATTGGCGATCTCCACATAAAGCTCTCTGGCATAGTGAAAAAAAAGAACATTGATTTAGTCGTATGCGGACATCATCATAAATTATTCAGCCGCATTTTTTCATCCATTCCCAAGTTAGCAAACGCCGTTGAAGCTGACTTATTGGTCGTATACCTCAACCAATAACCACAAAACGCCTTACAATACGAGATGTTTTCTTTTAGATTATCAATAGCAGGCCTAAGCCAAAGTTTGGTACTTTTGTTGTTCCATCACGCTGTAAGGACACACTGTGGATATTCTTTCTCACCTTCATGCCCACCGCTCTATTCGCCAATATTCCGAACAACCAGTAAGTGACGATGTTTTACAACAGATCCTCCAAGCAGGGATCAGGGCGTCATCTTCCGGCAACATGCAGTCATATTCAATTATCGTGACCAAAGACAAGGGCCGCCGCGAAGCCCTGTTTGAGCCGCACATGCAGCAAAATATGGTGGTTGATGCCCCTGTACTGCTGACTTTTTGCGCTGACTTCAGAAGGATGAAAAAATGGCTGGCGATCAATGATGCCCAGCCTAACTTTGATAACTTCATGAGTTTTATGATCGCCGCCATTGACGCAACATTGGTATCGCAAAATGTTGCCATTGCTGCCGAAGCCAAGGGGCTTGGGCTCTGCTACATGGGATCAACGTTGGCTAATTGCGATAAAATTGGTGAGATTCTGGAACTGCCACCAGGAGTCGTGCCCGTGGTAGGCTATTCACTGGGTTATGCTGATGAAGCACCAGACATCAGGGACCGTCTTCCTTTAGATGGCTTGATTCACAACGAAACCTACCATGACCACAGTGATGAAGAGATTAAAGCTATCTACCACCAGCGCGAGACTGATGGCTGGAATCGGTATATGTCATACCCCGAGCTAAAAGCGAAAATCGAAGCATCAGATGTGAAAAACTTGGCGCAGATCTATACCAGTTTGAAATACACCCGTGAATCACACATTGGTTTTTCTGAAACCGTGCTTCACTACCTCGAAAAACAAGGTTTTATGAACCATACGAAATAAATTGCTCTTTCATTTAAGAAAACCATAAAAAAGACGCTTGTTAAAAATATAACAAGCGTCTCCACCTGTAATTTCTGGCCTATTTAGAAGTGGAAGACCAATTGGGCAGAGGCGCCATAGTTGTCGCCTTCGCCATACATGGCAGCGATGTCTAGACCGAATTTGCCAAATGGTTTCAAGCCTATCCCTGCGGTTATGACATCATCGGCATAGTCAGTCATACTGTGGATATAACCCAAGCGCAATTGCGCCAAACGCCAAGCATCTGCTTCAAAGCCGATACGGGCAAACTGGGTTTTATACGATTTTTCTTTGAATGGTTGCTTGCTGTTCAAGTCAACATCTGCAGCAACAGTAAACCGCGGGTGGTTATACGCAAACGCTGCAGTATATTGAGCCTTCACTTCATAAGTCGCCTGAGTGCCATTGCTAATATTGGTTTTCAGCGACTGGGAAAACACGTTCTGCGCGCTCAAGCCCAACATTACATTTCGGCTTAATGCGTAGGCGGCACCCAAATCGGCGTTAAATGCGGACTTATCGACATAGTCGGCACTGAAGTCAAAGTCATCATCGTCGAAGGAGTCGATATTATCTTGGTAATTGTAAGTCAATATTTGTTGGAACTTCGGCGATATACCGAGGCTTAAGTCGCGATCAAGAAAGATAAACTCTTTTGCAAAAGTAAAGCCAATATCGACGGTTCCCCCTACCACCCCTTGGGCATTAGAGTTCACAATCTCCTTGTTCTCTAAATCACTCTCATCGATATCCGTTGTTAAAATTGCAGTCACATTACTCGATACAAAGAAGTTAGTACTGACAACACGGTTAGGAATAGCGATCACCATACCAATATTGGCATCACCATCTATTCGATCATTATCGAGATCTAACAAGGCAGCACGCCATTGTTCTTCAAGATCAGGATTCGAGGCGAGCTGATCATTCAAATCTTGGAACGCATCGACCCGGTCATGTAGATCATCACCATCATAAACTCGCGCGCCTATGACCGGGAGGATCATCCCAAAACGGTCGTGGGTTTTGTTCTGGGTTGCTAGTGCCGGATTATGGAAGCTCGCAGTCAGGTAGTTGGCTGATGCAACCCCAGCACCGCCCATCCCTACACTTCGCGTGTCAGAAAGTGTGGTCGAAGCCGCCGCTGGGAGCGACAAAGAAACCATTGCGATCCCTGCCGCTGCTCTTATCACTGTCACCATGTTAGTCCCTGAAAGTTGTTATCTTTGTTCTTTTGAATATCGTGCAATTAAAACATGATGAGGGATACTGGGGCTAGTCACATTTTTGTTTCAATAGGAAAAATAGTGATGAGGGTAACATTAAAGCCGAGTATGCGTTACTCGGCTTTGTATAACAACAAGCTATCCAAATTAGACGCGATTTGGATGTTCTGATTACCCTTTTACGGCTCCTGCAGTTAGCCCCGAAACAATTTTACGCTGGAAAAACAACACCAATAAGATAAGTGGTACCGTTACAATCACCGAAGCTGCCATAATCGCTCCGAATGGTAATTCATGACGGCTCGCCCCAGATATCATCGCGATAGCGACAGGCACTGTCCTCATTTCATCACTAAGGATGAATGTAAGCGCAAAGAGAAACTCATTCCAGGCAGCAATAAAAGCCAGTAGACCGGTGCTCACCAGTGCCGGCCCCATAATCGGTAGGAAAATATGAGTCACCATCCGCCAGGTTGAGCAACCATCCATCCGAGCCGCGTCCTCCAGTTCGACGGGTATCTCTTTCATGAATGTCGTTAACACCCACACCGTAAATGGCAAGGTAAAAATCATGTATGACAGTATCAATGCCCATAGGTTGTTGTATAACCCCAACTGCTTGATTATACCGAATAAGCCAGATAAGACGACTACCTGAGGGAACATCGACACACTCAACACCGACATCAAGACAGCGGTTCGGCCTCTGAAGGTCACTCTTCCCAAAGCGTATGCTGCCGTTACCGACAAAAACAGTGAAAGTAAAACCACTGAAATTGCGACAAAAATAGAATTGGCAATATTCTTGATGAACGCACCATCATTCAATACGATCAAATAATTCGACCAATCAATATTGGGCAAGAACTCGATCTCAAACAATCCTGAGCCGGTTTTGAATGAGGAAACAACAGACCAATAAAACGGAAACAAAGTATAAATAACGACGACAAATACTAGGGCATAAAATGAAATATTCATCCATCGCCGTTGCGTTGAAATTTTCATTTACTCACTCCTTGAAGTCCGTGTTTTCGACAGATATAGATATACAACAGTCACGAGAGCCACGATAAAGAACAGCAAGGTTGATGCTGCAGAGCCATAGCCCATGTCTTGGAAGTCGACTAACTGTTTTCTTGCATAGACCGACATTGTCATGGTCGACTCACTACTGGATGTGAGGACATAAGCCAAGTCGAACATTCTCAAGGCATCAAGCAAACGAAAGACGACTGCCACAAGAATTGCCGGTTTGAGCAGCGGCAACGTGATGTAAACAAACCGGTGCCACGCCGACACATTGTCGACTTTTGCCGCTTCATAAACTTCTTTTGGTAGTAACTGCAGCCCTGCGAGGATTAGCAGTGTCATGAATGGGGTCGTTTTCCAAACATCGACAAAAATAATCGCACTCATAGACCAGTTAGGATCAGCGGTCCACGCAATCTTCTCGCTGATCACTCCCAAGGAAAGCAAAATATGATTCACAACCCCGAACTGATCATGAAACATCCATTCCCACATTCTCGCTGACACAATTGTTGGTATGGCCCAAGGAACCAAAACGACGGCTCTCATCAACCCTTTGGTTGGCATGTTGGCATTCAAAATCAGCGCAATACCCAAACCAAGCACAGTTTCCAAACTGACAGAGACAACAGCAAAATAAAGGGTATTCGAGACAGACTTCCACCAGCTTGGATCCGTAACCAGAAAATAGTAATTCTCCAAGCCGATAAATTGCGCCGATTCTGGCGAGGTTAATGAGGCATCAGTAAATGAAAAATAAAATGTTCGCAGCAATGGCCATAAAGCCACGCCACCTAGTACCACAAGCATAGGCAATAAGAATAGCCATGCCTCCCTTTGCTTGACTACTGCCAGCAGTGGCTTTTTCGTTTTCCTGTCTTCAAGGGAGACAGGCTCAAGCGATTGGTGCATCGTTGCCATAACTTCTCCCCCTCTTTAAGATGCGATCGCGATTTGATGCTCAGTTTTGTAAACCAAGTTAATGCCATCTTTAGCAAAGAAATGGGCTTTGCTTTTATCTACCGTCAACCAGACTTTATCGCCAGTAGCCAATTGCAATTGACCGTCTCTGACAACATTAATCTTGTCTCCATTATCCAAGCTGCAATAGACACAGGTTTCCGTCCCTAGCACTTCCACCAAGTTAACGGTAACTTCCATCGCCCCCGAGACAGGCTCGGTCGACAAGTGAATATCTTTAGGCCTGATACCCAAGGTAGAAACCTGGTTGATATATGGCGCGATGACATCTGTAACGGTGTCGCCATCAAGGTTATGAAAGCCGTTGCTGTCCATGGACCCAGAAATGAAGTTCATCTTCGGAGAACCAATAAACCCGGCGACAAACAGGTTGTAGGGTTGGTTAAATAGCGCGAGAGGTGTACCAAATTGCTCTATATTGCCACCATTTAACACAACGATACGATCAGCCAAGGTCATTGCTTCAACCTGATCGTGCGTGACATAAATCATGGTAGAGTTCAGCTTCTTGTGCAGCGCTGATATCTCAACCCGCATATCCACCCGCAATTCAGCGTCGAGGTTACTCAGCGGCTCGTCAAACAAGAAAATCTTAGGCTCACGGACAATGGCCCGCCCGATTGCCACACGCTGGCGTTGACCACCAGACAATTGGCTGGGTTTGCGATCAAGTAAATGATCCAACTGAAGGATCCGGGATGTATTCTCAACCTGTGACTCTATCTGCTTTTTCGGCATGCCTGCTGTTTTTAGCGCAAACGCCATATTGTCTCTGACGGTCATGTGCGGATATAACGCATAGGATTGGAAGACCATTGCAAGCCCTCGCTTACCTGGAGGCACATCGTTAACTTCGTATCCGTCAATATACATATCACCGCTGGTTTGCGGCTCGAGCCCTGCAATCATTCGTAGCAAGGTTGACTTACCGCACCCCGAAGGGCCAACAAATACGATGAATTCACCCTGCTCAATTTGCAGGTTGATATCCTTTAAGATTTCATTATTTCCAAAGCTCTTGGCCACATTTTCAAGCGTCAAAATGTTCATAATTGCTTTCCCTAACGATTCGATTCCAGAGGCGACAACGCAGCGCCGATGATCCCGGCGGTATTGCCGAAGTGGGCAAATTGAATTGGAATACTTTTACAGTCTTCGGCCCAAATCCGCTCTCTTATTGCTTGGATGGTCAGTTCCTGATAAATCCCACCCGCAACGCCCAGTCCTCCCCCGATAACAATGCCATCGGGATCGAGCATATTGACAATTTGTGCTACCAGCCCGCCCAGACACTGCGAAGCTGCATGGATATGCGCTCTCTCTGGCCCGTCAGCCGATTGCGCGGCTTTGAGCATTGCAGGGACACCTCCCGGATACGGCTCTCCTGTTGCCAATTGCCAACTGCTAGCTAATCCACTTCCTGATACTTGCTCTTCAGCAACAAAACTTGAAAGTTCACTACAGTGCGGGCATAGCCCACTAAGGGGGCTGCTGGCAAAATGAATCGCGTAACCATTAGCCCCTCGCCATGGTTTACCGTCTATGAACAGGCTATAGCTTAATCCTGTCCCCAAAGAGATATAGACAAAACTATGGAATGACTTACCTGCCCCAAACCTAGCCTCCGCTAGCCCTGCCACCCTGACATCACTATCAAAAAGCACACGGGAAATAGGGAAATCTTCTTCACGCAGGTGTTTTAAATCAAAGTTCCAGTCACTGACTATTTGCCCCTGGTTATTCACTAACTCAGGAAAAGCAAGACCGCAAAGTTCAACATTCTGGCCTGACGCCAACGCCGCTTTAAGCTGGCCTTGAACGAGGTTCTTTAAATCTTCAATGATTGCTTCAGTACTACGATGCCGATTTGTCGGAATAACCTCAGAGTTATACAGTTTTCCATTACCTAAATTGACCAAGCCCGCAGCTATTTTTGTTCCGCCAATATCTACACCGATTCCGTATTTGGCCTCTTCCATGCAAAACTCCCTTTATTAGAGAGGTTCTGTCCAGTTATTCCCTACACATGCTCATCTGAAATGATAAATATCTTATTTGGGTATTAACTAGACAGAACCAATAAAGTAATCAGTCGTTACTTATTTCCTAATCCCATTGTTAGGGCAAAGTCTAGGTTTTTACGGGCATAGGTTTTTGCTAAGCCCTCACGGTCAGGATAAATATCTTGTTCAATTACCGCATAGCCGTGGAAGCCAGTTGCATTAATCGCCTCTTTAACGGATTTAAAATCTACATTTCCCATTCCCAGGGGAACCATGACGCCCATTTCAAACGCATCGTTATCAGATAGCTTTTCTTGCTTTACTTTATCGAGAACATAACGACTCATATCTTTCAAATGATAATAATTAATTCGGCTACCATAGTTTTTAATGAAGTCTTCTGGAATACCACCTGTATATAAATGATGCCCCGTATCAAAACACAAATTCACATACTCACTAGGGGTATCATTTAATAGCCTGATAATTTGATGTTCATTTTCAATACATGTCGACACATGAGGGTGGAAAGCATATTCCAGCCCGTACTCTTCTTTTACTATTTTTGCAGACTCATTAATCACACTGATAACATGTTGCCATTGGCTCAGGTTCAAATTTCTATCCATGGGGTGTGGATATAGCTCATCACCATCCATAAAGACAAAATACTCGGCACCTAACTCGACCAATAGCGGGCAGACTTTATCAATATCTTCTCTTATCCGCAGCAGGGCATCAGGAACAATTAAGTCACTCATATGGGCGGTACTGCACACCGACATATCACGTAAGTAGAGCTCTTCTTTCAATCTATCTATTTCTGTCGGTAAGTATCCATAGGGACCGAGTTCGATCACCGAATGGCCCACCTCTTTCGCCTCATCGAGAAACTTACTCCAACTAGGCTGCTCTTTATCCTCAGGGTACCACACCCCCCATGAGCAGGGACAAGTCGCCAACTTAATATCATTATTCATCTTCGACTCCTAATGCTTTGGCAATACACTGCACCGCCCGCTGGGCTAACTGGATATCTTTAAGGGAGTCGCTTAGGGTAGTTTTGAAGTCCCCCCCTTCAGTGAGCACCGAATGGAAGTGTAATAACTCATTAGTAAACTGATCGCGATAGAATGGACCACTCACCCTATGATGATTTTGGTCATCAATTGATGACTGGTACTCGAATGTCGTCGGTAAATTTCTGATATATGGGGTTGTGTAGTTCACCCTGAACATTTCAGATTCCGAGGTCACTTCAATCGAGGCATCAACCCTAGCTAGGTTATCAATGAGGATCTCATAACTGGTAAAAAAGTGGCCGTAATCCAACGTCATAACAATATTTTCGCCCGTAGGGTTACAGTATGCACTCACCACTTTTTCTGGTTCCCCGAGCAACATTCTCAAGGCTGATAAATTATGAATCGCCGCACCAGTCAAAACTCGATAAGCCTTCCACAATAAATCCGAGTGGGCTTTTTTTCCCAGTATATGCTGCCGCTGGGCTGTTTCTACTTCTGCTAATGTCGATATTTTTAGGGAGTCATAATCGCCAGCAACAAATGTTGGGCTCACTTGCGGGATATAATAGTCCCCTTCACGCTGTAGATCCTTCACACGTACGCTTTTAATTTCACCAAAACTTTTCAACTGCTGTTCAGCTTGAAGAAATGCTTCAGAGTAAGCCCGCATATAAGCAACACAAATTTTAACGCCCTTTTCCTCGGCGAGGCTAACGAGCTCTTCGATATGTTCTGTTTGAAGACAAGAAGGCTTCTCCAACAATATATGCTTATTGTTTTCAATCGCCAATCTTGCATGGTAATAATGCAGTGGGTCAGGTGACATAATGATCACAGCATCAACATTATCATCTTTTATGACATCTTCCGGCTCAGAGTATGCCCGGTTTATTTGATATTGCTGGCACAAACTATTCACTAATGTTGGGCTGATATCTTGGCCTGCGACCACTTTAAATAACTCGTTATATCGAAACAGCGTCGGCAGGTGCAAGGTTTGGGCGGCCTCTCCCATCCCAATCAAACCAATATTCAATACTTCACTCGTCATAATTCCTCTCAATCATGCGGTTGGGTGATTTAATCAAACCAAAAACTAAAATCTAGAAACTAAAAAAAGAAAGCAGTATTAACCGATGGCGACATCGTCGGGTATTGCATCATCAACAACATGCACTTTGGCATTCTTGCACTCATGGATGATGGTTGAAGGCCAGCTTTCATCATAACGATCAGACTGAAATATTTTCCTGACTGCCTGTTTTTTGTGCTCACCATCAATTAGCAGACCCGCTTCTTTCGATAGGGCTGCAATAGAGGCAGGGCCAATCGTTAAACCATACTCAGGCACCTCCGCCAACGATTTGAAATCAGGGAAAGTACCGAGGTTATCCGTCCGTGTGGTGTCGGCCAATTTGGTCACCCGGGTTACATCATGGAGCGATGTTCCCGGCGGATTGAATGCAACATGGCCATCCGATCCGCCCGTCGCGAGAATAAAGTAATCAATCCCACCTGCCGCTTTGATCCTATTGTCGTATTCCTGCGGAGCAGCAAGATCAGGAAACCAGACATTCTCTTTCGGGATCTGGTGGGAGCTCTCCAGATCGCTATTCAATCTCTGCCGAATATCCACTTCCGCAAACCGTCTGCAACTATAATGGGCATCAGCATCGGCCTGCCGTAGCCCCTGGTCGGTGTCCAGCACGTAGTCGTCCATCATGATGATAATAAGATGGCTAAGATCTTGGTTTTCTAAACCGGCCTGTTCTGCCATTGCTTGGTAGACCGCCATCGGAGAACGCCCGCCGGGACACCCCAGCAAATAAGGACGATTGTTCGCTCTAGCCTTTTCCACTCCAGAGAGAATATAACGGGCTAATGCCGCTCCCTGTTCACTGCAGTTGGTATAACGGGTAAATGTTGTCGTATTCATGGGCTATATCCAAATCCTTAAAGAAATGGCACAGCAGCGCTGTGCCAACAATTCATTACCAGCGAGCTCTGCGTTTTACTCGCTCTAACTCTCGCTCCAGCTTTGTTAAAGCAGCTTGAGGGTCGGTATTGCCAGCAAGAGCGGCATGCACATCAGACCAAATGGTGTAGCTGACTCGGCTGTATTGATCACCGGCGATCTGGGATGGCCTCGCCACAACATTTTCAAAAGCTTGTTCTACGTGGGACAAGAACGGATTAGCGGCGATGATCTCTTTATCTTGATACAGCGCAGGCAAGGTAGGGCTATATCCACCTTCAATGGCACGGCGTTTCTGCTCTTCTGGGCCAGTAAGATACTGCACTAGATCAACAGCAATTTCGGGATTAGATGAATACTTGGAGACACCCAATAAGGCAGTACCATAGCAACCGGCATTTTTTCCATCAGGTGTCGCCTTGGGTAGCGAAACCACCCCGACTTTATCTTTTATTACACTGCTGTCTGAATTGGCTAAGTTCCATGCATACGCCCAGTTACGCATAAATAGGGCATTACCATTTTGGAACACGCCTCTCGAGGATTCTTCGTCATAGTTCAACACCCCTGGAGGGCTGATATTGTTTACCCAACTAGAGGCAACTTTTAAAACTTCCACATTGTCAGGGCTATTGACCGTAATATCCCCTTTGTCACTGACAATAGAGCCATTGCGCGTACTGCCAAACCACTCTGCAATATTACAAGTCAGACCTTCATAGGGCCTACCCTGCCAAACATAACCCCAAAAATCTTGATTTCCTTGCTTACGCTCAGCAGCCTGGATCATTTCGGCCGATTGAGTTAATTCCATATAGGTTGTGGGAATAGGTTGCTCGTACTTTTCAAGCAAATCCTTGCGATAAAACAATAATCCAGTGTCCATATACCAAGGAATAGAAAGCACTTTCCCATTCACCGTTGTTCCATCAACGGCAGCTTTGAAATGCTGACCCAACTCTTCATTGCTGACATATTCCCTCATGTCAACGAGATGATCTTTCAGCGCGCCTGGCCAAATCGTATCGAGTATCAGAACATCGACATCCGTCGATTTAGACGCAAGTAGCTGTTGATATAGTGGCAAGACATCATCCCAACCCGCGGGAAGCGTGACGACATTCACCGTATTACCGGTTTTCTCTGCCCAGCTGGATGTTCCCTCCCGACATAGTTGCAGCTCTACACCAGAAGAACTGCAGAATACAGTAACCTCTGCTGCGACAGTCACTGCAGGCAGGGTGCCCAATACAATACTTGTTGCTAAGCCCAAACTACGTAAAGGTGTTGGCATGATGTTATCCTCTCCTTGATTAAATCAATTAAAGTGATTTAATCAGACGCACCTCGACATTGGCTAGTTTTTAATCTGAGATATGTGACATAAGCATCAATAAGGCTCAGGATATAGGTAATTAGAAATCGACGATCACACTTCAATAATGCCATCATCATGTGTTCTTATAAAAATTTGAACCAAATCAAAGTGAGCAAAACTTGATAAGTCAATTAAATGGATTTAATGTATGGCTATGACAAGTAGATGAATCGATTTCGCTGATTCGTCACAAAACAACTGTATTTCCAAACAACGGAGAACCTCTAGCAATGAGAGGAACAAACCATGAGGATACTCGTCGATTTAATCTAGCTGCTGTATTTGAAACCGTACGTAAGTCAGGTTCAATTAGTCGGGTAGAAATAGCTAGCCGAACAGGCTTGAGAAATCAAACGATTACAAATATCACTCGCGAACTCATCGAGTCTGGTTTACTCATTGAAGCAGGAAAAATAAAGGGCAAGAGGGGCCAGCCCCAGACCATTCTTGAAGTCAATAACCCAAATGCGTGCTCAATCGGGATCCAGATAGACAAGGGCATCATGACGGCTCGGCTAGTCGACATTCAGCTCAACACATTAGCCAGCTACCGCGGCGAGATGATGAGCCTGGAGCCAGCATATATCGTTGATGAGATTGCCAAAGTCATTAACCAATTATCCACCCGTATCACTGAAACTCAGACTTTCTGGGGTACCGGCGTTGCCGTTGCCACTCTGATAAACAACGAAGCTCCCGACGATTTACTATCCCCTGGCTGGGGTATTTGGAAAAATTTCAATTTAATCGCTGAATTAAGCAAGCAAATCAGTACACCAATATATCTAGAAAATGATGCGACAGCCGCCGCGATTGGCAGCCGATTTTCCGGTCTAGGCAACATGCTGAATAACTTTGCTTATCTCTATATCGGCAACGGCATTGGAGCTGGATTGATAGTCAATGGCCAACCCTATAAAGGTGCTTGGAATAACGCCGGAGAAATCGGTCGTATCCAATGGCCAAATAAAGGTGAAATAGAATACCTAGAAAAGCTGTTATCCCTTTCAGGACTTAGCCGTGTCCTCGAGTGTCCGGAATCTGAGCTCTTGATGGCAGATTTCATTGAACAGCAAATTACGTTATCAAGCCCACAATTTACGGGTTGGTTGGACGAAGCGGCATTACGCCTTAAATTCATCGTCAATATTTTAGAAAATATGCTTGAGCCAGAGAGCATCATCATAGGCAGCACACTGCCCAATGCGCTACTTCACAAACTGCTTGAGCATGCCGAACCACTACCAACGTCTATCTGTGCGCTCACCAACAGGCAGCATCCCCGGGTTATGATCGCTCCCCAATCAAACAACATTATTGCCACAGGCGCGGCAGCCATCCCCATGTACGCCACCTGTAACCCTAAGCTGATTAATCTATTTAATAGCACCCACTCAACACCACCTTTACTTGCCTGATGGCCAAAGTGCCAGAGCATACTCTGGCACCACACATCTCAGCGGTTAAAATTCACCCGCACCAGAGCTGAAACATCAGCCAACAATTATTGTAATAGTACCCTTTACTATTACGCCTAATTTAAGCCACCTAATACGCCGCTATTTAAACATATTAAAAAACACAACCGAACTATCCGGCCAAGTTAAAAAAGCCACCCAGACTGCTATTTTGATCCCTTATTTTCGCCATTTTCATACACTCAAAAAAGTTGTTTTTCAGTTGCGATTTTTCTGGATTTACAGCGGTTTGTGCAGGTACTCTTCCCCCATAAAGACAACAAATACTGGCAATTTCCAATGAAAGACCAAACCTATATCGAGCACGATTTTTCAGGGCAAGACTTTGAATATGCCCAGTTCGAGAACTGTACCTTCATCCGCTGTAACTTCAGCAGGGCTAATTTTACCGAGGCCGAGTTCACCCATTGCCAATTCATCGAGCGGGGCGATGTCGACGGGTGCCGTTTTGAATATACCAAACTCAAAGAAGCCAGCTTCAAAGATTGCGACCTCAGCATGGCCAATTTCCGCGGCGCACAGTGTTTCGGCATTGAGCTTCGTGCCTGCAACCTGAAAGGAGCTAACTTCTCCCAAGCCAGCTTTGCCAACTACCTAACCCAAAACAACTATTTCTGCTCGGCATATATTTCGGCAAGTAATTTGGCCTATGCCAACTTGGAAAACCAGCGACTGGAGCAGTGTGAGCTCTTTGAAAACCGCTGGACAGGTGCCAACTTGCTTGGCGCTTCACTCAAGGGGTCCGATCTCAGCCGAGGTGAGTTCTCAGCCGATAGCTGGGGACAATTTGATATCGAAGAGTGCAACCTATGCCACGTTGACTTAACTGGATTGGATCCTCGAAGAGTCAGCCTGAAAGGCGTTATGATCTGTGATTGGCAGCAGGAGCAACTGCTGGAACCTCTGGGGTTAATCGTCACGGCAGGATAAATGTAGGGCCTCATTCCTGAGGCCTATTTGAAGATAATCGCGGCAGCGAAACCGATAAACAACACTCCCGCCCTTTTTTCAATGGGTGACATTAGCTTATCTAACCATGGTGTTATTGAAAAATCCTTGCCGCCAATTGACCCGAACATTGCGATCAAAGAGCTCCCATAAGATTCCTATAAATAGTATTTAAATGGCCTCTCTGAATAACCTGCTCTTTGCTAAAAGGTGATCAAGTTATTGGTTCTACGAGGTTAATCACATTTCCCCCTACTTTTTGTAGGGAAGTCCGGTCGATGCTGCCAGAGCTGCTATCCTATTAGGTGCAATTAGCCCGAGTGTAAGGATTAGGAGGTTGTATGTTAGGAGAAGATCACTCACTACTCAGTGAGTTTCCACAATTCAAAGATACCATATTCAGCTTATCCGCAAACAATGAGGTGTTTGCCAAAGACGCCTTAAAATATGATGCCCTAGACAAAGAAATCCGAGAATTAGAACTAAGCGGCTCCCCTATCGATGATGTAGCTATGCATGATCTCAAACACCAAAGAGCAGAACTCAAAGACTCACTGCACCAGCGTTTGCTGAGCGGTAGCTAGCTATAAAATAGATAAGGCCATCGTTTGGTGGTCTTTACTCATTGTTTTAGCATATTGACAGTAAAAGTCTGATCCACCCCCCAAAACCAGCCTCACAGACGCACAATTCTGTTACCAAACATGAACCAGGTAGGCAAGAAAAATACAAGCGTTATAAACTAATTTTAATAGCTACACTATTTGTGCGTGTTTAAGGAGGAGATATGAAGCTCAATCGACTGTTGGTTACCATTGCTCCTGAGCAACCCCTCAACGATTCCTTTCATCAAGCATTTTGGTTCGCCAACCAATGCTCTGCACGAGTTATTCTACTGACAGTTATTGAAGAGCTCAGTGAATTAAAGGAGGTGGCCAATTATTCCGATACTGCGGTCAATATCATCGAAGAAGCCCAGAAGTTTTACCACCACCAACTAAATCAACACGTTGAGGTCCTCCAGGCCCAATACCCCAATATCACTTTCGACACTCACGTTCGTATCGGTATCCCGCACATTGAAATCGTCAAGGAAGCCAATTCTTCGCTGGCCAGTATGGTCATTATTGATTCAACACGAGCAGATAAAAAAACGGCCTGCCAGCGAGGGCGAAATACCTTAAATGTCATACGCAAATCCGAAGTCCCAATTTGGTCAATCAGCTCCTACTCCAAACCTATCGAGCAGGTTGTGGCCGCTGTCGACCTCAGCAATATCGAATACCAAGAGTTTAATAAAAAGCTGGTTGCCCTGGCAGTTGAGTATTGCGAAATAACAGGTGCCGACTTGACACTTTGCCACGCCTGGCGCCTCGACTCCGAAGGCTACCTAAGAAAATGGAGCGGCTATGACGATAACGATATCGAACAGCTCTCACAGAAAATGAAACAAGAGCGGATAGAACGACTGAAGTCGTTATTGACGCCACACCAAAACAGCCCGGTTAATACAAAAATTGAGATTGTCGAAGGGGAAGCCAGAGAAGTGTTACCGCTATATGCCTCTGCAAAAGGTGTCGATGTGGTGATCCTAGGCTCACTGTCACGTACCGGTATCGCCGGTTTCCTGATGGGCAACACGGCAGAATCGATGATCAATCAACTAAGCTGCTCAGTACTGACGCTCAAGCCGGATTCGTTTGAATCACCGGTATAACCACAGCACTTTGCGTCAATTAGCAAAAAGCCAGTACACATGGTACTGGCTTTTCTGTATCAGGATCAGTTCTGAATTAGCGCATGATCATCTGTTCACGGCCCGGGCCAACAGACACCATCTTCACTGGAACCCCCATCAGCTCTTCGATACGCAATACATAGTTCTGTGCTGCTTTCGGCAGCTCTTCAAACTGGCGGCAACCTGTGATGTCTTCACTCCAGCCTTCCATCTGCTCATACACCGGTGCAAGCGCTGCAGTTTGCGGCCAGATTGGGTTCTCGCTGTGATCACCATCGTAAGCGACACAGATTTTCAGATCGCTCAGGCCACTTAGGCAGTCAAGCTTAGTCAGGGCGATTTCAGTTGCCGCCTGAAGCTCGACCCCGTTCTTGGTAGCAACAGCATCGAAGTAACCCATATCACGTGGGCGACCCGTTGTTGCACCGAACTCACCGGCCGCTTCACGGAAAGCATCTTGCTCTTCCATTGCCGTGATCAACGTACCCGTACCTACCGATGAGCTGAATGCTTTGGCAACCGCAATCACGCGCTCTGGGCGAAGGGCTGGCAAGCCACTACCGATACCGGCATACATAGAGACAACGTTAGACGATGTTGTCCATGGGTACTCACCGTAGGTCAAGTCACGGCCTGCACCTAGCTGGGCTTCAAATAGCAGGTTCTGATTTTCTGCCTGCAGCGCTTTTAGCGGCAAGGTCACGTTGCAGATCGCATCGCGCCAAGGTTCAGAGACTTCAAGCAACCATTCGGTCATCTCTTGGGCGGTCTGGCTAAATTCGAAAGTTGGGTATAGGGCTTTCAATTGAGGTAGTTTCCAGTCCATCCAGAACTGAATACGCTCGCACAGTACTTCAGGTTGCTTAAGCCAACCAACCAAGATGCCTTTTTTCATCACGCGGTCGCCGTAAGCAGGCGCTATGCCCTGACGGGTTGACCCGTAGGCTGCATCACCCAAGCGCACTTCTTCTAGGGTATCTTCAAGAGCGTGGAGTGGAAGACACAAAGTAGCACGGTCAGAAATGCACAGGTTAACGTTAACCCCGGCAGCTTTGACTTCGGCTAGTTCGGTAGAAAGAGGCTCAGGGCTGATAACCATACCAGGGCCTAGCACCGCAAGACAGTCAGGATTAAATACGCCGCTTGGCAACTGGTGCAACTTGAACGTTCCCAGATCGTTAACCACAGTGTGGCCAGCATTATTACCACCTTGGAAACGAATACTTGCAGAGGCTTTCTCAGCAAGGAAATCAACGATTCGGCCCTTGCCTTCATCACCCCAGTTTGCACCAACAACAACGATAGACGACATAATTAACTCTCCCAAACAAAGATGCGATTATGCTACGGCGCACGAGCTAATAAGAAAAATTAATAATCGTTATAACTCCAATAAGGATCTCATATGGGAATTTGTGACAAAGGGCGTAGAATAGAGCGATTCGACGTTAGTAGTTCAACAGGCGTGCCTTTATGCTAGATCTCAATTGGCTAAATACTTTTGTCACTCTATCTCGGTTGGAGCATTTCGGGAAAACAGCCTCAGAGCTGCACATGACCCAGCCCAATGTCAGTTTGCACATCAAGCAGTTGGAACAAGCCACCCGGGTAAAACTGGTTGAGCGTAACCCGTTTCGCCTGACCCAGGCTGGCGAGCGGTTATTACAAAGTGCCCAGTCAACCCTGCAGGAGCTGCAGATATGCCAATCAGATCTCAATGCCATTAATGACTTGTCACAAGGCACACTCTCTATAGCGGCCAGTGATATTATCTCCCGGCTATTGCTGATCAAGCCCTTCCAGTCATTCAAGCATGAATTTCCCGGAATCGATCTTTCCCTGTTCAACACCACATCAACCCAAGCTGCCGAACTGGTCAAAAGCGCCAAGGCCGACTTGGGATTTGTGATTGCCCAGAAAGAAAGCCAACCGCTGCACTTTACCGAATTACGTCAAATACGCTGGTGTGCTTTTGGAAATGGCTTGAGTGAATGGCAACAGCAAGCCAAGGAAGGAAAGATCACCCCATCAGGTGAAGAGCCGACACTGATCTTATTAGGCCATGATACCCGCACCCGGGATCTAATCGATCTTGCCCTGCCTAGCCTTCACTTACCCAAATACCGAGTGATGGAAGTCGGCAGTGTAGATGCCCAGATCGATTGGGCCGAAGCGGGATTTGGTATTGCCATCGTGCCTGCGTTTTCGTTGCACCCCAAGCTCAACCTGAAAAGTACCATCACCCCACTGCCGGACTTTCCGACCACCAGCCTTGGCTATATCGTACGCCAGAACCAAGTGCTGTCCCGCGCCATCAAGCAGCTATTGCATTGGGTGAGCGAAGAGATCGCCAACTCTCAACATGCTAACCCAGCTAAGTAAACACACCTCTTCATTGTGCCGACTTAACTAAATATGGCTCGGTGAATAGCCACCCGGGTAGACCTGATCTTCGGTTCAAATTCACAGCTTCGTGCCATTACCGAGGTCTATGGCCAAGATGACGCCAAGGAAAAGTTCGTCACCGACTTCGTCAAGGCTTGGGTGAAAGTGATGGAAGCCGACCGCTTCGATCTGAAATAGCAGGCTGTAACTGTAAATACCAAACGTTAAGTTACTAAAGTAACTCCCCCTCGGGCCCAGTTTCGTTCCCCGCCAGCACCCGCTAGGCCGAAGCTGGGCCTGTTTTGTTGTAGCATCTGCCCCCCCTTCAATTCTCGAGAATCAAAGTGGGAGGCAGGCTGGTTTAAGCGAGGCAGAGTTAAGCAAGGCGATAAAACGTAATTGGACAAAACCTTGTTACGATTTCCGAGAAGTGGAGATATTTCAGATAAACTCAACTAAGGCAAAGTATTCAAATAAAGCACAAAGCATTGTGCAAAACTTACTGTACTACTACAGAAAGTCTAAAACTATTAGAGTGCGTTAATTTGCGTTTATGAAACGTTCAGCGTTAGCGAACAAGCTATCACACTTTTTATTCTGTTTGGCAAACTCTGAAAGATTGAGGCTGCGTAAGCAGCCCCAAAAACCATCTTACTTATAAGTTTTTTGTATACCTGCATTTTGGGTAATTTGTGCAGCCTAAGAATGAGTTACCTTTGTAATACCCGGATTGTGCCACCCTTTTTACCAGAGCAGAACTACAACGAGGACAATACAGAGTAGAGTTGTGACGGTGTTTCAGTGAGTTTACATGGTCGCGAGTCGTCAGAGTTGTAGTTGAAACATAAGC
>NZ_PYME01000038.1:0-52257 GCF_003025515.1 Photobacterium gaetbulicola
AGGTCTATCGCCAAGCGGTAAGGCAACGGGTTTTGATCCCGTCATTCCCTGGTTCGAATCCAGGTAGACCTGCCATCATTTAACTTAACGGTTGCCTCACGGTATCCGGTAAGTATGCGGAAGTGGCGAAATTGGTAGACGCACCAGATTTAGGTTCTGGCGCCGCAAGGTGTGAGAGTTCAAGTCTCTCCTTCCGCACCATCATTCTTCAATTAAGCATTAGCTTGATTGAGAAAACCAGAGAAGCAGCTGGCAACAGCACAAAATGCGGAAGTGGCGAAATTGGTAGACGCACCAGATTTAGGTTCTGGCGCCGCAAGGTGTGAGAGTTCAAGTCTCTCCTTCCGCACCATTCTCTCTGGTCTCAAGTCTCTGCAAAGAGCATCTGCAGGTCTATCGCCAAGCGGTAAGGCAACGGGTTTTGATCCCGTCATTCCCTGGTTCGAATCCAGGTAGACCTGCCATCATTTAACTTAACGGTTGCCTCACGGTATCCGGTAAGTATGCGGAAGTGGCGAAATTGGTAGACGCACCAGATTTAGGTTCTGGCGCCGCAAGGTGTGAGAGTTCAAGTCTCTCCTTCCGCACCATTATTCAAGTCTCAGTAATGAGCACCTGCAGGTCTATCGCCAAGCGGTAAGGCAACGGGTTTTGATCCCGTCATTCCCTGGTTCGAATCCAGGTAGACCTGCCATCATTTAACTTAACGGTTGCCTCACGGTATTCCGGTAAGTATGCGGAAGTGGCGAAATTGGTAGACGCACCAGATTTAGGTTCTGGCGCCGCAAGGTGTGAGAGTTCAAGTCTCTCCTTCCGCACCATTATTTGAATTGACCATCTCAGATGTTCAGTTCGATGTTAGAGAAAACGCTGAGTGATCAGCTAAAATATATGCGGAAGTGGCGAAATTGGTAGACGCACCAGATTTAGGTTCTGGCGCCGCAAGGTGTGAGAGTTCAAGTCTCTCCTTCCGCACCATTCTCTCTAACACGCTCGAATGGGCACACTGCAGGGCTATCGCCAAGCGGTAAGGCAACGGGTTTTGATCCCGTCATTCCCTGGTTCGAATCCAGGTAGCCCTGCCATATTTTGCTTAACGTCATTGATTGTTCATTGCTAAAATGAAGATAGACGGTAAGTACGCGGAAGTGGCGAAATTGGTAGACGCACCAGATTTAGGTTCTGGCGCCGCAAGGTGTGAGAGTTCAAGTCTCTCCTTCCGCACCATCTTCAGAAACCCACCTTTTGGTGGGTTTTCTTATGTCTGGCATATGGTTAACAATATGCACACCATCATCAAGCCAGACAACAGATTTTACAACCAACTCAATGATCGTATCTCTCTGGTTGTTCAGCCGAATGTTTCAATAAACATTCGGCTTTTTTCTTTCTGCTTGCCTCTCTGCGAGCCCGGTTACATACCCATCGCGTATTTCAGCACTTTCTGCTTGATAGGACCGGCCTGCTCGGCCAACTTCAATCCAGCATTACGCACAAGCTTCAGCGGCAGCAAATTATTACTGAACGTGGTATAGAAAAAGTCCATCCCGCTCTGCATCAATAGGTTATCCGGCCGACGACGGCGCTCGTAGGCTTTGAGTACTCGTACCTTCGACCAGTCCTGCCCCGATTTTTCGATTTCATGCAGCAAGACATCGACATCCTTAAAGCCAAGGTTAACCCCCTGCCCAGCCAGTGGGTTGATGGTATGCGCCGCATCGCCCAGCAGTACGATCCCAGGTTTGCAATAGTGCTGGGCATGACGGCGGGTTAACGGAAAGCTTCCGTGGCCAAGTACTTTGATCTCTCCAATTTCTGCCGGGAAATGGGCAACGATCTGAGCCTCCAGCTGCTCCGGGCTCATGGCGGAAAGCAGCTGGATCCGTGCCGGGCTGTCATACCACACCAATGAGGCCTGATGGCCCGGCAGCGGCAGGAACGAGCGCGGGCCGTGCGGGGTGAACATCTGCCAGGTAATATCCTGCTGCGGCAAGGCGGTTTCCACATTGATCAACATGCAGTGCTGGCGGTAGTCCCACGCAGTAATACCAATACCGGCCTGCTGGCGGACACGAGACTGAGCACCGTCAGCCCCAACCAGCAAGGTGGCATGCAGCTGGCTGCCGTCTTCAAGCGAAATCTCGTAACCATTACCTGTTGCGGTAGCGGAAACCATTTTGGCCGGGCATTTCAACAGCAGGTTAGGATACAGCTCAAATTGCTGCCACAGCGCCAGCTGGATCACCCGGTTTTCAACGATGTAGCCCAGGCGCTCAAGGTGCATCTGCTCGGCACTGAAGCGAGTCCGACATTCTGGATGCTCCCAGGTCTCCAAGCGCTTGTAGGGGCATAGGCGCATTGCCATGACCGCCTCCCAGGCGCCCAGGCGCTCGAGTAATGAAACCGAGTGTGGGGAAATGGCCGAGACCCGCAGATCCATCGGTTGCGATGAGTCAAACGGGGCTGGGGTCACCCCTTCCAATACAGCAACGGATAACCCCTGCTGGGCCAAACCTATTGCTGTTGCCGCCCCGACCATACCGCCGCCCGCCACAACCACATCAAACTGTTCCATTTCGGTTCCCATTTGTTATGCTCAAGAAAAGAGTTCCGCGCACAATGGCGCATTGCTGCCATTATTCTATCAAAATTCACCAGCGCATCAGTGATTAATATCCCCCCAAGTCCCGATGGGATGCGTCACTACCCGCACAGGATGAGGGATGTTTGAATTGATTAAACGCTGGTTATTTCGGCTATTATTGCTCGCTCTTATGCTCCCCATCCTACTGGTATCGGCCGGAAAGTATATTGACCCGCCTATCTGGGGCTGGCAGCTTCACCGTGAGTGGTTCCCGCCGCAAGGCTATCCGCCGCGGGCCGCCCACCAATGGGTGCCAATGGCAGCCATATCGCCCAATGTCCAGCTGGCGGTCATTGCCGCCGAGGATCAGCACTTTCCCGATCACTACGGCGTGGATATCAATGCAATTCTGACCATCCTCAAACAAACCGGCAGCGACGGCCCCAGCCGGGGCGGCAGTACCATCACCCAGCAAACCGCCAAGAACCTTTTCCTGTTCCCGTCCCGTACCTTCCTGCGCAAAGGGGCGGAGCTCTATTTTGCCCTGTGGATGGAGTTACTCTGGGACAAGTCGCGGATCTTGGAGGTCTACCTGAACATCGTCGAATTTGGCCCCGGCCTGTTTGGGGTCGAGGCCGCCAGCCAGACCTTCTTCGGGATCCCTGCCAGCCGGCTGAGTGCCCAGCAAGCGGCCCAACTGGCGGCGGTATTGCCCAACCCCTACCGGATGGAGCCGGCACCCATGACCCGCTATGTCCAACAGCGCAGCCGCTGGATCCGCCAGCAGATGCGCCAGCTTGGTTTGCAAACCGTCAATAAACTCAAGCCGGTATCGGCAGAGTGAAAAACCACAAAATATTCGGGGTAGTGATGATCTAGTCAGGCACGCCTTAAAGCAGTACAATACGCGGCTTGCTACCGCAGGCGGGCTTGTTTTGACCGCCAGAGCGGAATGAAGCAATGTGAAATGCAATGAATAAACACTACGAGTGAAGAGTTAGACATGGCTAAGAAACTGCTTATCAAAACCTGGGGTTGCCAGATGAACGAGTACGATTCATCGAAAATGGCCGATCTTCTTAATGCAGCCAATGGCTTCGAGTTAACGGAAGAACCAGAAGAAGCAGACGTTCTGCTGCTTAACACCTGCTCCATCCGTGAAAAAGCCCAGGAAAAAGTGTTCCACCAGCTTGGTCGCTGGAAAACCCTAAAAGACAAGAAACCTGAGCTAGTGATCGGCGTCGGTGGTTGTGTAGCAACCCAGGAAGGCGACTCAATCCGCCAGCGTGCACCATATGTCGATGTGATCTTCGGCCCACAGACACTGCACCGCCTGCCTGAGATGATCAAGCAATCGCAGAGCGACCATGCGCCTGTCATGGATATTTCTTTCCCGGAAATCGAGAAGTTCGACCGCCTGCCAGAGCCACGTGCAGAAGGTCCAACAGCGTTCGTTTCTATCATGGAAGGCTGCTCGAAGTACTGCACCTACTGTGTGGTTCCTTACACCCGTGGTGAAGAGGTTAGCCGTCCATTGGATGACGTCCTGTTCGAAATCGCCCAACTGGCAGAGCAAGGCGTCCGTGAGGTCAACCTGCTTGGCCAGAACGTGAATGCCTACCGTGGCGCTACCCATGACGATGAAATCGCGACGTTCGCCGAACTGCTGCGCCTGGTGGCTGCCATCGACGGTATCGACCGTATCCGCTACACCACTAGCCACCCGATCGAGTTCACCGATGACATCATCGAAGTGTACCAAGACACCCCAGAGGTGGTGAGCTTCCTGCACCTGCCGGTACAAAGTGGTTCAGACCGTATCCTGGCCAACATGAAGCGTCCGCACACGGCGATCGAGTACAAGTCGAAAATCCGCAAGCTGCGTAAGGCGCGTCCGGATATCACCATCAGCTCTGACTTTATCGTTGGTTTCCCGGGCGAGTCCGACCAAGACTTCCAAGATACGATGAAACTGATCCGCGATGTCGACTTCGACATCAGCTTCAGCTTTATCTTCTCGGCCCGTCCGGGTACCCCGGCAGCCGATTACCCGTGTGATCTGTCTGAAGAAGTGAAGAAACAGCGCTTGTACGAACTGCAGCAACAGATCAATACTCAGGCTATGCGCTACTCACGCCAGATGTTGGGTACCGAACAGCGTATCCTGGTTGAAGGCCCATCGAAGAAGAACGTGATGGAGCTGCGTGGCCGCACCGAGAACAACCGCGTGGTGAACTTCGAAGGTTCGCCAGAGCTGATCGGCCAGTTTGTCGACGTGAAAATCACCGATGTCTTCACCAACTCGCTACGTGGTGAGCTGGTTCGTACTGAAGCGGAAATGGACCTGCGCGTGGCCATGTCTCCTGCCGAAGTGATGGAAAAGACACGCAAAGAAGATGAATTGGGTGTTGGCGTATATACTCCATAGTAAGACGCCCGTCTGAACAAAAGTAGGACGCGCCCTGAACCCTAGGCCACCCGCAAGGGTGGCCCTATTGAGAGGCAAATCTTGAGCAAAGTTATTACTATTGAATTCAATCTGGAACCCGCCAATAACCAGCGCCTTTCCAGCCTTTGTGGCCCTTTCGACGATAACATCAAACAACTTGAACGCCGTTTGGGTGTAGAAATAAACCACCGCAGCAGCAGTTTCAGCGTCGTCGGCCAGCCCCACACCGCCGAAGCCGCCGCCCATATCATCAAAACCCTGTACGTCGATACCGCCCCGGTTCGCAACACCATTCCTGATATCGAGCCTGATCAGGTTCACCTGGCCATCAAAGAGTCCGGAGTCCTGGAGCAATCGACCGAGTCGAGCATTCCTTACGGCAAGGAAGTGGTGATCAAAACCAAGAAAGGGGTGATCAAGCCACGCACGCCTAACCAGGCCCAGTACATTGCCAACATGGTCCGCCATGACATTACCTTCGGGATTGGCCCGGCAGGTACCGGTAAAACCTACCTGGCGGTTGCTGCCGCCGTCGACGCCCTCGAGCGTCAGGAAATCCGCCGCATCCTGCTGACCCGCCCTGCGGTCGAAGCCGGTGAAAAGCTAGGCTTCCTACCGGGAGACCTGAGCCAGAAAGTCGACCCGTATCTGCGCCCACTGTATGACGCCCTGTTCGAAATGCTGGGCTTCGAGCGTGTCGAGAAGCTGATTGAACGCAATGTGATTGAAGTGGCGCCGCTTGCCTACATGCGTGGCCGTACTCTCAATGACGCCTTCATCATCCTCGACGAGAGCCAGAACACCACCGTCGAACAGATGAAGATGTTCCTGACCCGTATCGGATTCAACTCGCGCGCGGTGATCACCGGTGACGTCACTCAGATTGACCTGCCTCGCGGTGCCCGCTCGGGCCTGCGCCACGCGATTGAAGTCTTGTCCGAGGTCGATGAAATCAGCTTCAACTTCTTCCAGGCCGACGACGTTGTTCGCCACCCGGTCGTCGCCCGTATCGTCCAGGCCTACGAGGTCTGGGAAAGCGAAGATCAGAAACAGCGCAAACTGGCCGAGCAGCGCCGACGTGAAGAGCAAGCCGCCAAGCAGGCACCAGTTGCCAACCAAGACAAAACGGAAAAAACAAACTAATGGCGATTTATCTTGATCTCCAAGTGGCTACCGAAAGCGCCGACGGTATGCCGAGCGAAGCGCAATTCCAGCAGTGGCTGGAGGCAGCTATCACCCCATTCCAGGCCGATGCCGAGGTGACAATCCGCCTAGTCGACGAAGAAGAGAGCCATGGCCTGAACCACGAGTACCGCGGCAAGGACAAACCGACCAACGTGCTGTCTTTCCCGTTCGAGGCGCCGCCGGGGGTTGAGCTGGAGCTGCTGGGTGATTTGATCATTTGCCGACAGGTTGTCGAAAATGAGGCCCAGGAGCAGGATAAACCTCTTCATGCCCACTGGGCACACATGGTTGTACATGGCAGTCTCCATCTGCTAGGTTATGACCATATCGACGACGACGAAGCGGAAGAGATGGAAGGCTTGGAAACGGAAATCATGCAGCTGATGGGCTTTGCCGATCCGTATGCCGAAGAAAAGCACTAACCTTTTCTTGATATTGTTGTCAAACTGGTACGGTATACTTGATGCCGTATTATTCCCGTGGCACAGCCACTTAACTGAGAGAAGTATTTCTTACAAACAATGAACGAAGATAACTCACAAAATTCTGAAGGTCCGAGTAGAAAGTCCTTCTTTGAACGAATTGGCCAGCTATTTCAAGGCGAGCCGCAGAACCGCGAAGAGCTAGTTGAAGTTTTCCGTGATTCAGAAGAAAACGATTTGATCGACCACGACACCCGCGACATGCTCGAAGGGGTCATGGAAATCTCCGAGATGCGTGTCCGTGACATCATGATCCCGCGCTCTCAGATGGTCACAATCGAGCGTTCTCAGAAGCTAGAAGATCTGATTGATTTAATTGTTGATGCCCAGCACTCACGCTACCCGGTGATCAGTGACGACAAAGATCACGTCGAAGGGATCCTTCTGGCCAAAGATCTTTTGCGTTACCTGCAGCCGAACAGCGAACCATTCGACATGGAAGAAGTTCTGCGACCCGCGGTCGTTGTCCCTGAAAGCAAGCGCGTTGACCGCCTGCTCAAGGAGTTCCGCGAAGAACGCTACCACATGGCGATTGTGGTCGATGAGTTTGGTGGGGTATCCGGTGTTATCACCATTGAAGATATTCTTGAGCAAATCGTTGGCGAAATCGAAGACGAATTCGACGACGAGGAAGAACAAGATATTCGTCAGTTAAGCAAGCATACTTTTGCGGTAAAAGCACTGACAACCATTGAAGAGTTCAATGAAATGTTCCACACCCAATTCAGCGACGAAGAAGTCGATACCGTCGGCGGCCTGGTCATGACCAGCTTCGGCCACCTGCCGACTCGCGGTGAAATCGTTGAATTGGCGGGCTACTCATTCAAGGTGACGTCTGCCGACAACCGCCGGGTTATTCAGTTGCAAGTGACCGTGCCTCACGAAGCACCTCAACCGACGACAACATCATAACGAATGACGACAAATACCCTTAAGAAGTTGGGACAGCCATTACTGGCTGTCCCAGCAGGTGCCTTAGCCACCTTATCTTTCGCCCCGTACCACCATTGGTACCTTGCTCCCCTTTCCCTCTTTGTATTCCTGTTCCTGCTTCAGAATCAGTCCGTCAAGCGCTCCGCCCTGATCGGTTTGCTCTGGGGGCTGGGGCTATTCGGGACCGGGATCAGCTGGGTCCATGTCAGTATTGCCAATTTCGGCGGCATGCCATGGATTGCAGGCTGGGGATTGATGGCTCTGCTCATCGGCTATCTTGCCCTTTACCCAGCCGTATTCGGTGCCCTATTCAACAAATTCAACCGCGGCCGCCCATTCCACCAGCTGATGCTGAGTGGTCCGGTGATCTGGCTCATCCTCGACTGGATCCGCGGCTGGCTGATGACCGGCTTCCCGTGGCTGTGGCTGGGCTACAGCCAGATTGACAGCCCTTATGCCGGCTTCGCCCCGATCCTGGGGGTCGAGGGGATCACCCTCGCCATCGTATTGAGCACCGGCGCCCTGGTCGCAGCAGCCTGTTACCGCAACTGGCGCCCGCTCCTGGTTCCGGCCTTCATCCTGGCCCTTGGCCTGCTAGCCGGCCAGAAGCAATGGGTCAAACCCGATAGCGACAATGCGGTGGATGTGGCGATGATCCAGGGTAACGTCCCGCAAGAGATCAAGTGGCTGCCAAGCCAGCGCTGGCCGACCCTGATGAAGTACACCGATCTGACCCGCGAGAACTGGGGCGCAGATTTGATCATCTGGCCGGAGGCGGCGATCCCGGCCCTGGAAACCCAGGTCACCACCTTCCTGCAGAACCTCGATGCCGCGGCGCGCAATAACAACAGCACCGTCATTACCGGCGTTCTGGATCAGAACGAGGACGGCGAGTTTTACAACAACATCCTGACCCTTGGCGTCAATGCGGTCGGTCCGTACCAGTACGAGCAGGCAGAGCGCTACAGCAAGCACCACCTGCTGCCGTTTGGTGAGTTTGTGCCGTTTGAAGATATCCTGCGTCCGCTGGCCCCTTTCTTCAATCTGCCGATGTCGTCGTTCAGCCGTGGTGATTACATCCAGCCGAACCTCGAAGCCAATGGCTACTCGCTGGCACCGGCACTGTGCTACGAAGTCGCGTTCAGCGAACAGGTTCGCCGCAACGTCAATGTCGATACCGAGTTCCTGCTGACCCTGTCCAACGATACCTGGTTCGGTAAGTCCATCGGCCCGTTCCAGCACATGGAAATTGCCCAGATGCGCTCGCTTGAGCTCGGTAAACCCCTGCTGCGCGCGACCAACAGCGGTCTGACCGGGATTGTCGATCACCAAGGCAAAATCATCGAGCAGATCCCGCAGTTCGAAACCGGGGTACTGAGGGCCAAGGTGATTCCGACCATCGGCATGACACCGTATACCACCCTCGGCAGCTGGCCGCTGTATATCTACCTGTTGTGGTCCGTTGCCCTGTCATGGCTGCTGATCCGCCGCCAGGCCGGTCGCTTTCGGGACGAGCAGCCGCAAATCAATTATCACGACTGACCGGTTTGGCTGCCCAACACTGAATCAACGCTGACAATCCTCCCAAAAGGCGAAGGTAACCCCTTCGCCTTTTCATTCACCTTGTTAATATGTCGGTTATATAACCAAGCGATGTGTATCGAAATGTGCCCGCTAGATCGGCACGCCGCACCGCTCGCCAGCTTGGGATAACAACAGCACAACGTTTATTTGGGGAATGCTAATGAAATCGATCAACAAATTATTCGCCATGCTATGCAGCGTGGCCATGCTCTGCGTCGCTACCGGCTCGGTCGCAAAAGAAGATCTTGAGACCCAGGCGGCCCTGACCCAGTTCCAAGCGGCCTCGCAAACCCAGCCATTTTTCCACACAGCCTACGGCTATGCAGTCTTCCCTTCGGTCGGTAAGGGCGGCTTCTGGGTCGGCGGTGCCTACGGCAGCGGTACGGTCTTCAAAAATGGCCAGATCACCGGTCATGCCAAGCTGTACCAAGTCTCTTTCGGCCTGCAGTTCGGCGGCCAGTCCTACAGCGAGATCGTGTTCTTCCAGGACAAACGCGCCTATGAACGCTTCATGAGCGGCAACTTCGAACTCGATGCCTCTGCTTCTGCGGTGGCCTTGACCGAGGGTGCTCAGGCCAATGCCGGAACGTCGGGCTTGCGTGCCAGCGCCGGTGGAAAATTCGTCGATGCCGATTACACCAACGGGGTCGCCGTCTTTACCGTAGCCAAAGGCGGAATGATGGTGGAAGCGGCGATCGCCGGCCAGAAGTTCAGTGTCACGCCGGTTCAGAGCACCACTCAGCCATCGGCAGCGGTACCCGTTCAACTGCCCGAGCCGGCTCCGACAGCCGTGATGGTGGACACCATTGAACCAATGGAGTGAAACTAGACACTTCTGTCGCCTTAAAAAACGGGCCGTACGGCCCGTTTGTCTATCTGTTAAATAACGAAACTAGGGAGACAGCGGCTTGCGGGTAAAGCGGGTATGCCCACAGTTTAGACACGGTGAGATTTCCTTAACATGCGTGATCACTTCGTCATGACCGCACTTCTCACAAACCAGATGGCCAAGGCCAACAATTTCACCGGCTTCGTACACCCCCTGGTGCTTAAGATCGTCCATCACCTCGTGCCATTCAATCTGAGTCTTGTCTGTCGCCTCGGCCAGACCTTCCCAGATTGTCTCTTTCACCACCCGGTAAAAAGGACTGTCACTAAATGGGGCCGGGCTGTCATCGGCATTCTGGCCGAATTCCTGCACGTCACGCTTGAGGTAAGCAGAGATCAACGCCAGCTCGTCTTTGGTCATATCGCTGGCTGCCTGGCGGTACTTTTCCGTCACTTCCGCCCAGTGTTTTAGCTCATCAGGGCTATGCTTGAGAGTTTCCGTGACTTGCTCGAGTAGCGCCTCATAATCCTTTTTCTTTGTTGCCATAGGTCACCTCCTATCCGCTAATTCACCGGCATCCGGCTGCCATCTGGGTAATTGGCACCATAATCAGCCAACAATTCGCCCCCGAAGTGGTTTCAGCTATTGTTGACACCTTTACCTTTAGTTATTCTATGTCGATTATATTGAATGTGTTTGTACTCAACTCACAAAATCCCGGATGTCATCGATGCAAGAACAATATCGTCCACAGGACATTGAACAGAAAGTTCAAGAACATTGGGACAACAAAAAGACCTTTGTTGTAAGTGAAGACCCTAATAAAGAAAAATTCTACTGTCTCTCCATGTTCCCGTACCCAAGTGGTCGACTGCACATGGGTCACGTGCGTAACTACACCATCGGTGATGTGATCTCTCGTTACCAGCGCCTGCAGGGCAAGAATGTAATGCAGCCAATTGGCTGGGATGCGTTCGGCCTGCCTGCTGAAAACGCCGCGGTTAAGAACAAGACTGCTCCAGCCCCTTGGACTTACGAGAACATCGAATATATGAAGAACCAGCTCAAACTGCTGGGCTTCGGCTACGACTGGAACCGTGAATTTGCAACCTGTACCCCTGAATACTACCGCTGGGAGCAGGAATTCTTCACCAAGCTGTACGAGAAAGGCTTGGTTTACAAGAAGACCTCTTCAGTAAACTGGTGTCCGAACGACCAGACCGTACTGGCCAACGAGCAGGTAGAAGACGGTTGCTGCTGGCGTTGTGACACACCGGTAGAGCAGAAAGAAATCCCTCAGTGGTTCATTAAGATCACTGAATACGCCCAGGAGCTACTGGACGATCTGGACACCCTAGAAGGCTGGCCTGACATGGTTAAGACCATGCAGCGCAACTGGATCGGCCGCTCTGAAGGTGTTGAACTGACGTTCGAAGTGAAAGGCCACGACGATCTGGAAGTGTACACCACCCGTCCGGATACCCTAATGGGCGTGACTTACGTCGGTATCGCTGCGGGCCACCCTCTGGCGGCAGCAGCTGCGGCGAACAACCCTGAGCTTGCTGCGTTCATCGAAGAGTGCCGTAACACCAAGGTAGCCGAAGCTGAGCTGGCGACCATGGAGAAGAAAGGCATGGCAACCGGCCTGACTGCCATTCACCCGCTAAACGGTCGTGAAGTCCCAGTCTTCGTTGCTAACTTCGTTCTGATGGATTACGGCACAGGCGCGGTAATGGCAGTTCCAGCCCACGACCAGCGTGACTACGAGTTCGCCACCAAGTACGGCCTGGACATTATCCCAGCGATCAAGCCAGAAGACGGCAGCGAGCTAGACATTTCTGAAGCGGCATACACCGAGAAAGGTGTACTGTTCGATTCAGGTGAATTCGACGGCCTGGATTTCCAAGCTGCGTTCGATGCGATCGCCGCTAAGCTGGAAGCAGAAGGCAAAGGCCAGAAGACGGTTAACTTCCGTCTACGCGACTGGGGTGTATCCCGCCAGCGTTACTGGGGCGCCCCAATCCCGATGGTCACCACTGAAGATGGCGAAGTTCACCCGGTACCGGCTGATCAGCTACCAGTGATCCTGCCTGAAGATGTGGTGATGGACGGCGTAACCAGCCCAATCAAAGCCGACAAAGAGTGGGCGAAGACCACGTTCAACGGCCAGCCAGCACTGCTGGAAACGGATACCTTCGATACCTTCATGGAATCGTCTTGGTACTACGCTCGCTACTGTTCGCCACAAGCCGACGAGATGCTAGATTCTGACGCAGCAAACTACTGGCTGCCGGTTGACCAGTACATCGGTGGTATCGAGCACGCGTGTATGCACCTGCTGTACTCTCGCTTCTTCCACAAGCTGCTGCGCGACTGCGGTATGGTAACCAGCGACGAACCATTCAAGCAGCTGCTTTGTCAGGGTATGGTACTGGCTGACGCTTACTACTACACCAACGACAAAGGCGCGAAAATCTGGGTTGCCCCAACAGATGTGACTGTTGAGCGTGACGAAAAGGGCCGTATCACCAAGGCCGTTGATAACGAAGGCAACGAAGTGGTTCACTCGGGCATGACCAAGATGTCCAAGTCGAAGAACAACGGTATCGACCCGCAGGAGATGGTAGACAAATACGGTGCGGATACCGTTCGCCTGTTCATGATGTTTGCCTCTCCGGCTGATATGACGCTGGAATGGCAAGAGTCTGGTGTGGAGGGTGCTAACCGCTTCCTGAAGCGTGTTTGGAAGCTGGTACACGACCACACAGCCAAAGGCGAAGCTGAAGCGCTTGATATTGCAGCTCTGACTTCAGATCAAAAAGCCCTGCGCCGCGACGTTCACAAGACTATCGCCAAAGTGAGTGACGACATCGGCCGCCGCCAGACGTTCAACACCGCTATCGCTGCCATCATGGAGCTGATGAACAAGCTGACCAAAGCCTCTCAGGACAGTGCACAAGACCGTGCCCTACTTGACGAAGCACTGAAGGCTATCGTTCGTATGCTGTACCCAATGACACCGCACATCTGTTTCGAAATGTGGGAAGCGCTGGGCCAGAGCGACGTTGACCACGCCGATTGGCCGGAGGCTGACGAAAAAGCATTGGTTGAAGACGAGAAGCTGATTGTTGTTCAGGTCAACGGCAAGCTGCGTGCTAAGCTGACAGTAGCGGCTGATGCCACCAAAGAGCAAGTCGAAGCCCTGGCAATGGCCGAAGAAGGCGTAACCAAATTCACAAGCGACAAAACCATTCGCAAAGTGATTTACGTACCGGGCAAACTGCTGAATATCGTTGCGAACTAATCCCGCAGCGAACTAAAGCAATTTCCCAGTGCCTAACCTGTGGCTCCTGTTTTGGAGCCACAGTTTTAATCCGGCTCACACACTTCGAACAGAACCATCCGCGTCAGCCGGTCAGTTTTCACTTTTTTTCATGGAGCAGACTCGGTGAGAGCTTTCATTTCTCCAAAAAGCATTATCCGAACCTTCTTTGTTGTCCTTATGGCGCTGGCGACTGCATCCTGCGGTTTTCACCTCCGTGGTAACTACATGTTGCCCGACGACATTGCCAAACTTTCCCTGACCAGTTTTGACCAATACGGCCAACTGCACCGTCAGGTAAAATCCCAATTCCAGCTACACGGCATCGAGCCAGTTGCGCCTTCAAGCAGAGTCCCTAACCTGCACCTGATCAGCGAATCGACCGGTGAGCGTACCCTGTCGCTCTACCAGAACGCCCGTGCTGCCGAATACGAGCTAACCTATACCGTACGCTACCGGATTGTGGTACCGGAAAAAGGCAGCCAAACGTACACTACCCGTGTCAACCGGACCTTCCTCGATAACCCACTGACCGCATTGGCAAAATCTGTCGAGCGCGACATGATTGAGCAAGAGATGCGCGAGCAGGCCGCCAAGCAGATCATGCGCCAGCTTGCCCGCCTGACAGCCATTTTCAACCAGATGGAAGAACAAGAGCTGGAAGCCTTGCTGGAGCAGAATACCGACAATGACGAGCGTGTTTCGACCGAGCTCGGCTTGGACGTCAAAGCCGACAGTGCCGCGGCCGACCCAGCCGCCAGACAAGATAACCAGGCCGAGTCCGCACAATGAGGATTTACCCTGAACACCTGGCACAGCAGCTGAGCAAAGGGCTGCGCCGTGCCTATCTGCTATGTGGCAACGAGCCACTGCTAAAGCTCGAAGCCAGCGATCAGATCAAACTGGCCGCCCAGCAGGCCGGCTTCGATGAGCGCCACAGCTTTGCCGTTGATGCTCAACTCGACTGGAACAGCGTCCTCGATTGCTGCCAGGCCATGAGCCTGTTTTCAGCGCGCCAGATCATTGAGCTGGAGCTACCGGAGAACGGCCTCAATGCTCAGCAAGCCAAGTCGCTGCAAGAAGTGATCGACAGTGCCCATGACGATATCTTGCTACTTGTTCAGGGCCCCCGTCTCAACAAAAAGCAAGAAAGCACCAAGTGGTTCAAGGCACTGGACGCCCAGGGGTTGTATATCCCTTGCAACACGCCGGAAGCACGCCACTTACCGCGCTTTATCCAGGGCCGCTGCCAGCAGCTCGGGCTCAAGCCGGATCATGAGTCGGTCCAACTATTGGCCCAATGGCATGAAGGCAACCTGCTCGCATTGGCCCAGAGCCTACAAAAACTGGTGCTGCTCTACCCCGACGGCGAGCTGACTGTCGTGCGCCTCGAAGATGCCCTCAGCCGCCACAACCACTATACGCCTTTCCAGCTGCTCGATGCGGTACTGGCCGGCCAAGCCAAGCGCAGTCAGCGTGTATTGCGCCAACTGCAAGGCGAAGGGGTTGAAGCGGTGATCCTGCTACGCACCTTACAGCGCGAGTTGACCCAGTTGTATAAAATGCAGGAGATGGGTAACAAGGGCACGTCGCTCAACAACATTTTCGAGAACTTCCGGATCTGGCAAAGCCGCCGGGAAGTCTACATTGGCGCCCTCCACCGTCTGCCACTGGCAGTGATCATCAAGCTGCTCCAGCAATTGGCCGAGCTGGAGCTGCGGGTCAAGACCGACTTTGACTACCAGCCATGGGATGCCCTGTCGGCCCTGTGCGCCGAGATGTGCGGTGTCCATACCGCAATCCCGAGCAAGCTTTAGCCACCACACGCGAGTTAGGGGCGCAGGCCTATGTAAAGTTACTGCCAACTTGTATTGAACGAGCTTGAGCATGGTATACTGCGCCGCTACATTGGGACCCAGCACTATCTGGGTCTACAGTAATGACACCAAACACACAAAAGAGGACCCCCTTTTGCAGGTTCAAGAACTACACGATTTTATTGTTGATAAAGTAGATGACATCAAAGCACAGGACATCGTTACCCTTGATGTTCGCGGTAAATCAAGCATCACTGATTTCATGGTACTGTGCACCGGTACGTCAAACCGCCATGTCGCCTCGATTGCCGATCACGTTAACAAGGAATCGAAGCTAATTGACTACCCGCCATTTGGGATCAGCGGCGAAGAAGACGGTGAGTGGGTAATCGTTGATATGGGTAGCGTGATGCTGCACATCATGCAGGAAGATGCGCGTAACCTGTACCAACTGGAGAAGCTCTGGGGCTAACCGACAATGAAGCTTCAACTGATTGCTGTCGGCACCAAGATGCCGAAATGGGTCGAGGAAGGCTACAAAGAATACAGCCGCCGCTTCCCGAAAGATATGCCGCTTGAGCTGGTTGAAATCCAGGCAGGCAAGCGCGGTAAGAATGCCGATATCGCCCGTATTCTGCAAAAGGAAGGCGAGGCAATGCTGGCTGCCGTGCCAAAAGGCAACCGTATTGTCACCTTGGATATCCCAGGCAAGCGCTGGGATACCGAGCAATTGGCCGAACAACTGGAAAGCTGGAAGCTCGACGGCCGGGATGTCTCTATCCTGATCGGCGGCCCGGAAGGCTTGGCTCCTGCCTGCAAGGCGGCTGCCGACCAGAGCTGGTCGCTGTCCCCACTGACCCTACCCCATCCACTGGTGCGTATTGTCATGGCCGAAAGCCTGTACCGTGCGTGGAGCATCACAGCCAACCATCCGTACCATAGGGAATAATGGGCAATGAGACAAAAGCGAACGCAGATCCGCGACCACCGGGCTGAGTCGGCGTTATTCTTTCGCCGGGCTCTTGTCTCATTTATCGGCATCGTCGTGCTGGTCGGTATTCTGCTCACTAACCTGTATCACATCCAGATCAAGGAGCACGAAGACTACCAAACACGATCGAACGATAACCGGATCAAGATAGTCCCTGTCGCCCCGAACCGCGGCCTGATCTACGACCGTAACGGCATTCTCCTGGCGGAGAACCGCCCGGTATACTCGCTCGAGATCACCTCGGAAAAAGTACCGGACAGGCAAGATACCTTCGATCGCCTCAAGGACTTGATGGGCGTCACCGACGAGCAGATCGAGCGCTTCGAGCGCGAGCGCCGTCGTACCCGCCGTTTCAAGTCGGTACCGATCCTCAACCAGATGACCGAAGAGCAGGTGGCCCTGTTTTCCGTCAACCAGCACCGCTTCCCAGGCGTCGAAGTCAAAGCCTACCTCAAGCGCCACTACCCGTACGGCGAAGCCCTGACCCATGTGCTGGGCTATGTGGCCAAAATCAACGACCGCGACATCCAGCGCCTTGAACGCGAAGAGAAGATCAATAACTACAAGGCGACCCGAGATATCGGCAAGCTGGGGGTTGAGCGTTACTACGAAGATATGCTGCACGGCACCTCGGGCTACCAGGAAGTCGAGGTCAACAGCCGCGGGCGGATCATCCGTACCCTGAAATATGTCCCGCCGATCCCGGGCAACGACATCAAACTGAACATCGACATTGAGCTCCAGCTCTATGTCCAGGAACTCCTGACCGAGCGCAAGCTCGACCCGGATACCGGCGAGGAGCTAATCAAACGCAGGCGTGGCTCGGTCATCGTCATGGATCCGCGTGACTCGTCTGTACTGGCGATGGTCTCAAGCCCTAGCTACGATCCGAACCTGTTCGTCCACGGTATTTCCGGTGCCAAATACCGCGAACTGCTCAACGACAAGAACCGCCCACTGGTTAACCGGGTCACACTGGGTATTTACCCACCAGCCTCGACGATAAAGCCGATGATTGCAGTCGCCGCGCTGAGCGAAGGGGTGATCACCACCCGCACCACCCGCAATGATCCGGGCTACTGGCGTATCCCGAACTCCAACAGCCGCCCATTCCGCGACTGGCTGCGCTGGGGCCACGGCAAGGTCAATATCTACAAGGCGATTGAAGAGTCGGTCGATACCTTCTTCTACCAGATCGCCTACGACATGGGCATCGATCGCCTCTCTGACTGGATGAGCCGTTTCGGCTTCGGTGAGTACACCGGCATCGACATCCATGAAGAGAGCAAAGCCAACATGCCAACCCGCGAGTGGAAACAAGCCCGCTTCCGCCAGCCTTGGTACCAGGGGGATACCATCCCCGTCGGGATCGGGCAGGGCTACTGGACGGCAACCCCGCTGCAGATCGCCAAAGCCACCACGGTACTGGTCAACCAGGGCCGGGTTCAGGCGCCACACCTGCTCAAGGACATCATCGATGACGATGTTGAACGGCCCGCGGTGTACGATGACTTCCCGCCAATCGACAATGTCGACCCTAAATACTGGGAGGTCGCCAAGCAGGGGATGTACCAGGTACTTTACGGCCCGCGCGGTACCGCCCGCCGTCCGTTCTATGGCACCGAATACAAAGCCGGCGGCAAGTCCGGCTCAGCCCAGGTCTTCGGCCTGGCCGAAGATCAGGAGTACAACGCCGAAGAGCTGGAAGAGCACTTGCGCGACCACGCCCTGTTTACCGCCTTCGCGCCATTTGAAAAGCCGGAAATTGTGGTCTCCATGGTACTGGAAAACGCCGGGGGCGGCTCCTCCAACGGTGGTCCAGTTGCTCGAAGGATATTCGATCACATGCTGCTCAAGCCCGAAAAGCCCGATCCGCTGGTAGAGATCGTCGACAAGAAAATAGCCGAGGTATCGCAATGAGTATCATGGCCGCCACAGGCAATAAACGCACCCTAAGTGACCGCTTGCACCTGGACTTCCCGTTATTGATGGGGATCCTGACCTTGATGGGCTTTGCCCTGATGGTGATGTACAGTGCCAGCGGCCAGGAAATCGCCATGATGGAGCGCCAGGCGGTTCGCATGGTGCTGTCGCTGGGGATCATGTTCATCCTGGCCCAGATCTCCCCGCGCCACTATGAGACCTGGGCTCCCTACCTGTTTGGGATCGGGCTGATACTGCTACTCGGCGTTTTGTTTTTCGGCGAGGCGTCAAAAGGCGCCCAGCGCTGGCTGAATTTGGGCTTTGTTCGCTTCCAGCCCTCGGAGCTGATCAAGCTGGCTGTACCGTTGATGGTCGCCCGCTTTATCGGTAACAACCCGCTACCGCCCAGCCTGAAAAACATTGTCATCGCCCTGGTGATGATCTTTGTCCCGACCATCTTGATTGCCAAGCAGCCCGACCTCGGGACCTCTATCCTGATCGCGGCTTCCGGGGTGTTCGTACTGTTCCTCTCAGGCATGAGCTGGAGGATCATCGGCGCGGCGGCGGTACTGGTGGGCGCATTCATCCCGGTACTATGGCTATTCCTGATGCGGGATTACCAGCGAACCCGGGTAATGACCCTGTTCAACCCCGAATCCGATCCGCTTGGTGCTGGTTACCACATTATCCAGTCGAAAATTGCCATCGGCTCTGGTGGCCTGTCCGGCAAAGGCTGGCTGCAAGGCACCCAGTCGCAACTAGAGTTCCTGCCCGAACGCCACACCGACTTCATCTTCGCGGTGATTGCCGAGGAGTGGGGCCTGATTGGCGTCCTTTGCCTGCTGGCTATCTACCTATTCATTATCGGCCGGGGGCTGCTGCTGGCCAGCCGCGCCCAAACCGCTTTTGGCCGGATGATGGCAGGCAGTATCGTACTGAGCTTTTTTGTTTATATTTTCGTTAACATCGGCATGGTCAGTGGGTTGCTGCCTGTTGTGGGGGTCCCGCTGCCGCTGGTCAGCTACGGGGGCACCTCGATGGTCACCCTGATGGCCGGTTTCGGGATCCTGATGTCGATTCATACCCATAGAAAAATGTTGTCCAAGGCGACCTAAATGCGCATATCTCCCTTATTCCTTGTTCTTATCCTTGCGGGATGTAGCTCGACACCGAGCAACGAGCGCTACGATCTGGCCGACGATGTCGCGCCGAAGTCATCCCCGACTCTGGATCATATTGAAGATGCCCAGCCACGCTATGAGCCTTTGAGCCTTGCGGGCAACAAGGACTACACCCTGCGCGGCAAGCACTACCAGATTGAGCAGGCTGATCAGCCATTTGTCGAACAAGGTGACGCCTCATGGTATGGCCAGAAATTCCACGGCCACAAGACCTCCAATGGCGAGATCTACGACATGTACTCGATGACCGCGGCCCACAAAACGCTGCCGCTACCGAGCTATGTCAAGGTCACCAATACCAACAATGGCAAAACTGCCGTGGTGCGGGTCAACGATCGTGGTCCCTTCCACGACGGCCGGATCATCGACCTCAGCATGGCGGCGGCCGCGCGGCTGGATGTCATCAAGCACGGTACGGCACCGGTCAAAATCGAGCTGATCCAGGTGGCCAAGCCCGATAACCCGAACGAGTGGCAAAGTGCCAACCCCAACTTCTACTTCGTCCAGCTGGCAGCCGTCACCGACGCCGGCAAGGCCGAGCAGATCGCCCAGCAGCTGGAGAAAGAGTTCGGCACCGCGATCGACTTGAAGAAAGCAGACTCGGCCGAGATCTACCGCCTGCGCCTTGGGCCGTATATCGACCGCGATGAAGCCATTGCCCACCGGGACAAAGCCAAAGCTGGCCGCTACCCGCAAGCCTTCATCATTACATCCAAGCGCGAGCTGGAACCAAAATCCTAATCGGCGTTCTAACACCAATACCAGAGCAATCGCCTGCTCTGGTATTTTTTTGATTTAAAGTAATGTCAAAATTTGCTTTGAGTCGCCTTGCCACACAACATATCCGAGCCCAAAGCTGGCCTCATATTGTCAATCTGATATAGTGTGTGAAGTTTTTTACATTCGACAAATTAAGTTACAACCAACATGAAAAAATCTGCTGCACTTTTTCGCTCTGTTGCTATTTCAGCAACCTTGCTGGCTTCAGCAACAGCAGCGGCTGCCCCTGCTGTAGTACCTGAAGCCCCTCAGATTGCTGCCAAGGGTTACGTCTTGATGGACTATCATTCAGGCAAGATCCTGGCAGGCAAGAAAGAATACGACCAAATCCCGCCTGCAAGCTTGACCAAGATGATGACCAGCTACGTTATCGGCCAGGAAGTTAACCGCGGCAATATCTCCATGGATGATACGGTCGTGATCAGCAAGAATGCCTGGGCCAAAAACTTCCCGGGCTCTTCGAAGATGTTCATCGAGGTCGGCAGCGAGGTAAAAGTCTCCGATCTCAACCGTGGTATCATCATCCAGTCGGGTAACGACGCCTGTGTGGCAATGGCGGAGCATGTTGCCGGCTCTGAAGACTCTTTTGTTGACCTGATGAACGCCTGGGCCAGAACCCTGGGGATGGACTCGACCCACTTTGCCAATGTCCACGGTCTCGATAACCCCGACCTCTACACCACGCCATATGATATGGCACTCCTGGCACAGGGCCTGATCCGCGATGTCCCTGATGAGTTCGCAATCTACAAAGAGAAATCGTTCACCTATAACGGTATCACCCAGTACAACCGCAACAGCCTGCTGTGGGACAAGAGCCTAAACGTTGACGGCCTGAAAACCGGCCACACTAACAATGCCGGCTATAGCCTAGTGAGTACGGCAACCGAAGGCCAGATGCGCCTGATTGCCGTCGTGATGGGTACCAGCAACCCGAACGCCCGTAAGGCAGAGAGCAAGAAGCTGCTGAACTACGGTTTCCGTTTCTTCGAAACGGTGTCTCCTCACAAGGCGAACGAAACCTTTGTCACCGAGAAAGTGTGGATGGGTGACAAAGATGAGGTATCCCTTGGTGTCAGTGAAGATACCTTTGTAACCCTGCCTCGCGGCCTGACCAAAGATCTGACTGCCAGCTTTGTGCTGGAGAAAGAGCTGAAAGCCCCAATCCAGAAAGGTGATGTCGTCGGTAAGCTGTACTACCGTGTCGGCGAGGAAGATATCGCCGAATACCCGCTGCTGGCATTGGACGACATCAAAGAAGGCAGCATGTTCAGCCGCCTGATTGATTACATCATGCTGCTGTTCAAAGGCTGGTTGAGCTAATACCCTGCAGGGTAACTCACCGATAAATAAAGAAAAGAGGCAACCTTGGGTTGCCTCTTCCTTTTCCAGCCGACGGCAAAGGCACCGGATCGCTTGTGAAAAGGCCGTATACCCATTAATATGCACGGCTAACATCGCAAAATGAATGCAACTACTCGGAGTTCAGCATGCAGCAGCAAGAGCAGCCAAAACTAAAAGATCTTCTAGAGTTCCCTTGTAAGTTCACTTACAAGGTGATGGGTTACAACAAACCTGAACTCGCGGATCTGGTTGTTGAGGTAATCCAGCGTCACGCACCGGGCGACTACACCCCAAACGTTAAGCCTAGTGGCAAAGGGACCTACAGTGCCGTATCTGTTTCTATCACCGCAACATCGATCGAACAGGTAGAGACCCTGTACAAAGAGCTGGGCGAAATCGACATCGTCCGCGTTGTGTTGTAAGCACTGCCCCCATCCCCCTATAAATTGGCGGCGGTAAATTCGGCCGCCAAGTTTTCTACCCGGTCACTTCAAACCGCTTGGTTCTGCTCTACACCCAGCAATTTGAAGTCACTTGGGTATATGGTACCCTTCGGTATTGAACACCCATGCGGGGTGTCAGTTTTTCAGGCTTCGACAAACGACTAAATGGGTGTGACATTGCAAGATAAAATTATAATTCGCAACCTAGGCCGCCAAGATTACCAACCCATCTGGCAGGCTATGCATCAATTCACCGACGCACGCAGCCCGGAAACCACGGACGAAGTCTGGCTGGTTGAGCACAATCCTGTGTTTACCCAAGGCCAGGCAGGAAAAGCCGAGCACCTGCTCAACACCGGGGATATCCCCGTGGTGCAAAGCGACCGCGGTGGTCAGGTTACCTATCACGGACCTGGTCAACTGGTTGCCTATATCCTTATCGACCTACGTCGAAAAAAGATGGGTGTGCGCGATCTTGTCACGCATATCGAAAACACGATCATCAAGACCCTTTCCCATTTCGGGATTGAGTCCAATGCCCGCCCTGATGCGCCAGGTGTCTATGTCTCCGGTCAGAAGATATGTTCACTTGGATTACGGATCAGACGCGGTTGCTCTTTTCACGGTCTGGCACTCAATATCAATATGGATCTGGCTCCTTTCCTGCGCATTAACCCATGTGGCTATGCCGGGATGGAAATGACGCAAACCGCGTTGTTGAATGGGCCTTCTGAACTAGCGGAAATTCAGCCTGTACTTGTAGAAGAGCTGGTCAACCTGCTCGATTACCAGAGCATTGAGTGGAAAACGGAAAGCAATTCATGAGTAAACCAATCAAAATTGAAAAAGGTGTCAAATACCGTGATGCCGACAAAATGGCCCTCATTCCTACCCGCAGTGTAGAGGTTGAGGAAGCGCCGAAAGAAGTCCTGCGTAAGCCTGAATGGATGAAGATCAAACTGCCTTCAGACAGCCAGCGTATCCAGGACATCAAGTCAGCAATGCGCAAAAACAAGCTGCATTCGGTTTGTGAAGAAGCGTCGTGCCCTAACCTGGCCGAGTGCTTCAACCACGGTACGGCCACCTTTATGATCCTGGGTGCCATCTGTACCCGCCGCTGCCCATTCTGTGACGTTGCCCACGGCCGTCCGCTGCCGCCAAACGCCGAAGAGCCGCAGCAGCTGGCCAAGACGATTGCCGACATGAAGCTCCGCTATGTGGTGGTGACCTCGGTAGACCGTGATGATCTGCGTGATGGTGGTGCCCAGCATTTCGCCGATTGTACCCGTGAAATCCGTGCCCTGAACCCAGAGATCAAGATCGAAACCCTGGTTCCCGATTTCCGCGGCCGTATGGACCGTGCGTTGGATATCCTGCGCGACAACCCGCCAGATGTCTTCAACCACAACCTGGAAACTGCCCCTCGCCTATACCGCAAGGCGCGTCCGGGTGCCAACTACCAGTGGTCGCTTGATCTACTGAAGAAATTCAAAGAGATGCACCCTGAGGTACCGACAAAGTCTGGCCTGATGATGGGGCTGGGCGAAACCAAAGAAGAGATCATTGAGGTACTCAAAGATCTACGCGCCCACGGTGTGACGATGCTGACACTGGGCCAGTACCTGGCCCCAAGCCGCCACCACCTGCCGGTTGAGCGCTACGTACCGCCTGCTGAGTTCGACGAGCTGAAGGAAATTGCCCTTGAGCTTGGCTTTACCCACGCAGCATGCGGCCCGTTCGTTCGCTCTTCTTACCATGCCGATATGCAGGCCAAAGGCGAAGAAGTGAAATAAGCCAATTTTGCCAGCCAAGCGTCTTCTCTAAGGGCGCTTGGCAAAACGGTCGCTTATCAAGAACATAAAAAAACGCAGCTGAGCGATCAGCTGCGTTTTTTATTGCCATCTATTTTATCGCCTAGCCTTGGTTGGCTCGATCGATGGCTGCGGCCATCACAGGCGCTAGGCTGTTGAGCGCTTGTTCAGTCACTGGCTTGCCGTCGGTATCAGTAATATTAATAGACGTACGGTTACCCAGATCACCTAGCTGTAGATTATAAGCACGGTTTTCCAGATCGATCGGCTGGGTCCCCAGTTCAGCCCAGAAAGCATCATCCGGCGACTTAAACTGTACCTCGACCACGCCTTGCGAGCGGTTACGACCTTCAATGGTAAAGCCGAGTTGGCCCAAGACCTCAGGCAACCGCTCCCAGAACACGTTATACGGTGCGCGGGCAATGATTACCGGTAGGCCGCTGCGGTCCTGCCCCATCGAAATCGGGATCTGCTTGACCAGCTGCTGGGCACGCAAACGGGCTTGCTCGCGCTCTTGCTCGTCGTAGCGAGACGTCACCAGGTTGGTCATCAGAATACTGTAGCGCTCTTTGTTTTCAACGCTCACCGGTTGCTCCGCACCGCCTTCACGCCAGTCCACCAACTTGATCCGGTAGCGGTAACGGCTGCCATCCACCGATTTTTCAATCCGGTAGCGGCTACCGAGCTCGGTATCTTCATCTTCGTTGTTCCAGCTGATCCAGTCGGTTTCGATAGCATTGGCAGTCTGGCTTCTCAGCCCGATATTCTGCTCGGCAATCAGCGTCTGGGTTACCGCCCAGACATCGTCGAGATCTTGCTGTTTGACCATCACCAAGGTGATGCCCTCAGCATCTCGCAGAGCTCGCGCCCCCGGGATCAAGGCCAGTACCTGCTGTGGCGGGCGGATATCAACCCCAGGACCAATCTCGCCCTGATAGTCTCCGGCAGGGATCGCATAGTCGTTGACCTGCGCAGACTGGGCATCGCTAGGCAGTGTCCAGCTCTCCAACGGTTGGGTATTGAGGTAGTTAAAATCCTGGTTAGCCTGACGGCGGCGTTCAGCACCGCCAGAACAACCGGCCAGTGTAACTACTGCAACAGCAGCCGCCACCAGCTTATACTTATAATTCATTACGCTTCTGCGCTCCTACGCTCTAGCAAATTACAGCAGTACGTTAGCATCCTTGAGTGCTTCAGCTACTACTGGTTGGGCAGATTCGCTCAGCTCAGTCAACGGCAGGCGAAGAGTGCCATGCGAGATCAGGCCAAGCTGATGTGCCGCCCATTTTACCGGGATAGGGTTGGATTCAACAAACAATTGCTTATGAAGCGGCATCAGGCGCTGATTAATATCAATTGCCGCATCCATTTGGCCGGACAGCGCCAGCTTGAACATTTGCGCCATGTCCGCTGCCGCAACATTGGCGGTAACGGAGATCACACCGTGGCCACCTTCGGCAATAAAATCCAACCCCGTGGCATCATCACCGCTTAATTGGATAAAATCATCGCCACAAAGTTCCCGGGTTTTCTGTACGCGGGAAAGATCCGCAGTCGCATCCTTGATCCCGACGATGTTATCAATTTTCGCCAGTCGAGCCACCGTCTCGGGCAGCAAATCAACGGCGGTACGTCCCGGTACATTGTAAAGGATTTGCGGTAGATCTGTGGCTTCGGCAATCGCTTTGAAGTGCTGGTACAGGCCTTCCTGAGTCGGCTTGTTGTAGTAAGGCGTTACGGTCAAGCAGCCGGCAACACCGGTACCAGTAAAGAGTTTACTAAAGGTGATGGCTTCATGAGTCGCGTTTGCCCCGGTGCCTGCAATGACCGGAATTCGGCCCTGTGCATATTCCAAGGTCTTCAATACCACCTTCACGTGCTCTTCCACGGTCAATGTGGCTGACTCGCCGGTCGTTCCCACCGAGACAATCGCGTCGGTGCCGGCGGCAATGTGGTATTCAACAAGTGACGCCAAACTGGCGTAATCGACTTCACCGGCTTCATCGAGCGGTGTTATTAGCGCTACCATGCTTCCTGAAAACATGTCCATCTCCCCTGAAAAAATATATCCCTGGCCTCGTCATGAATTTATGCTGGTTGAGCGAATAATCAAGCGGCCAAGTCAAACCATACTACTTTTCAGTTACAGTAAACTCAAGACAGAAGTATGTAAATCAGTGAAGGCTAACTCTTTGCTAACAGCTCACTTTTACATCTACTTTTTCGCTCCCAACCAGAGGTGAAAAAAAAACCACCTTTTATGCAACCATTCACCCAGTTATCGCCAGAGATATTCCTTTGCAGCCAACCGGTCTGTGCTAACATGCAGAAGGTATTCAAAATGTGGTGTAAAAATATGGAACATTATCTTGTCGTTACGGCGGTTGGCACCGACCGCCCGGGTATATCGGATGAAGTGACCCGGCTCATAACCCTATGCGACTGCAACATTGTTGACAGCCGACTAGCCCTGTTTGGAAAAGAATTTACCCTTATCATGCTGCTTTCCGGCTCGGCCAATGCCATCACCCGGGTTGAGTCGACCTTGCCGCTCAAGGCCAGTGAACATGACTTGCTGACGGTGATGAAGCGCACCAGCAAACACGAATGCCGCCATTACCCCTATACTGCCGACTTTCACATCGAGGCCAATGACAGCCCCGGCCTGATAGAACAATTTACCCGCTTCTTCGCCTCAAGAGCGATAGACATTGCCTCGTTGAGCGCCCATACCGTGGAAAGTGAGCAAAACGGCTCACCCAATAGATTCCAGCTGCAAATAGGGACAAACTTGCCCGAAGGCTGTAACCTAATGACCTTACAAGAAGAATTTGAAGCACTGTGCCAAGACTTAACCGTCAACGGCAACGTGACTTTTGTCGGCCATAATCAATAAGGAATCCACTATGAAGACTTTGACCGCCGGTACGCCTGCGCCAGCCTTCAAGCTACCAAACCAACATGACGAGCCAGTCAGCCTGGCTGATTTCAAAGGCAAGAAGGTCCTTGCGTACTTTTACCCGAAGGCTATGACACCAGGCTGCACCGTTCAGGCCTGTGGCCTGCGTGACAGCAAAGCCGAGCTCGACCAGTTCAATGTCGAAGTACTGGGTATCAGCATCGACGCGGTCAAGCGCCTGCCGAAATTTATCGAACGCGACAACCTCAACTTCACCCTACTGTCTGACGAAGATCACGCGGTTGCCGATCAGTTTGGCGTCTGGGGACTGAAGAAGTTTATGGGTAAGGAATATGATGGCCTGCACCGCATCAGCTTCCTGATCGATGAAAACGGCGTGATCGAGCATGTGTTCAATAAATTCAAGACCAAAGACCATCACGAGGTGGTGCTGGCCTACCTCAAAGAACACTGCTAGCCACTGAGCCACTGCTTCAGCGAACAAGCTCAACTGGCCAGAGATAGCAAAAAGGCCGCAAATGCGGCCTTTCCTGTATCAAACGTAATAGAGCCTGCTACTCTTCCACTTGCTCTTCAGGCGGGGGCTCTGTCGCAGGCAGGGCATTCCATACCGCCTTCACCAAGGTCGCTAGCGGGATAGCAAAGAACACCCCCCAAAATCCCCACATACCACCAAATACCAGTACCGCGACAATGATGGCCACCGGGTGGAGGTTGACCGCCTCCGAGAACAGAATTGGTACCAGGACATTGCCGTCAAGGGCCTGGATAATGCCGTAGGCGACCAGCAGCCACCAGAACTCCGGGCTGATCCCCCACTGGAACAACCCCACCATCGCCACTGGCAGCGTAACGGCCGCCGCGCCAATATACGGGATCAAGACCGAGAAACCGACCAACACCCCGAGCAAGACCGCATAACGCAGATCCATCACGGCAAAAGTGATATAGCTGACAATACCGACAATAAAGATTTCCGTGACCTTGCCGCGGATATAGTTGGAGATCTGCTGGTTCATTTCCGCCCCTACCTTGCTGGTCAGGCGACGGTTCTTCGGCAGCAGGCCACTGAGCATCTCAAGCATCTCTTCCTTGTCTTTGAGCAGGAAGAAAACCAGCAATGGCACCAAGATCAGGTAAACGGCCAACGTCGCCAAGCTGACCAGTGACGCCAGTGAGCCTTTGACCACGCTCTCCCCCATCCCCAGCACCTTCTCGCGCAGGGTGATCATGAAGGTGGAGACCTGGTGCGGCTGGACAAAATCGGGATAGCGCTCCGGCAGGCTAGAGACGTAGTTCTGCAACCCATTGAACATATTGGGTACATCGGCAATCAAGTTGCCGACCTGATGCCAAATCGTCGGTACCAGGCCAAATATCGCCATGACCATCAAACCGGCAAAGATCAGCAGCACCCCCATCACGGACAGGGTTCTTGGCAGCCCCAGCCGGGTCAGTTGCATCACCGGCCACTCCAGCAGGTATGCGAGGACAATCGCCACCAGCAAAGGGGCTATCAGGTTACCGAAGAAATAAATCGTCAGGAAGCCACCCAAGAGAATAGCTACCAAGCTCACGGCATGGGGATCGGAAAATCGTCGCTGATACCAGCGAGTCAGCATATCCAGCATAAAATGTTTACTGCCTTTTAGTCACAATAATTTCAAGCACCTGTTGGTTGTCCAACCGTACATCAATAAAAAAGCCATGGTTCGAGAGGTAGCGGGGGATATCCTGCCTTGCCCCTGTGTCAGTGACATGAATTTCAAGCGTATCGCCAACATCAAGCGCATGTACCGCCCTTTTGGCCATCAAGAGAGCCATCGGGCAGCGCTCTGTCGTCAAATTAAGCAATGCACGTTCCATTCCGGTATACTGACAATTATCATCCATCGGGTTATTGTAAAGGACATTCAAACGACAAAAAAGAAACCTGTCAAAGGTTTCGCTGTCAGACCTTGGTGAAAAACAGCGTTATTCAGGAAAGGTTTAGCCTCGCAGTAGTGCGAATGCAGGAACACGCAACAGAAGGCGGTATAAATTATTACTATGTTTCGATTTGCTAAGGCACCAGCCTATCTTCTTATCAGTGCATTACTCGGTACCAGCGTGGCTGCCCCGGCCAATGATCTCAGCAGCCTGCCCGATATCGGGACGGCAGCGGCAGCAACGCTCAGCATCGAAAAGGAAATGGAGTATGGCGATGCCTACATGCGAATGATCCGGGCCAGCATGCCGGTGATCAGTGATCCTCTGCTGTCTGAATACATCCAAGATCTCGGCCACCGGCTGGTTGCCAACGCCAACGATGTCCGGACCCCGTTCAACTTCTTCATGATCCAGAACCGGGATATCAACGCCTTCGCTTTCTTCGGCGGCCATGTGGCGATCCACTCCGGTTTATTTCTCCATGCCAACACCGAAAGTGAGTTAGCCTCGGTTGTCGCGCACGAGATCGCCCACGTCACCCAGCGCCACCTCGCCCGAAGCATGGAAGATCAGGCCCGAAAATCCCCGGCAACTCTGGCAGCCCTGATTGGCTCTATGATGCTAGCCATTGCCTCGCCTGAAGCAGGGATCGCCGCCATTCATGCCACCACGGCAGCATCGGCACAGGGGCAGATCAACTATACCCGCAGCAACGAAAAAGAAGCCGACCGGATCGGGATTGCCACCTTATCCAAGTCCGGTTTCGATGTGCAGGCGATGCCGCGCTTCTTCGGCCGCCTCGCCGACCAATACCGCTATGTCAGCACGCCTCCACCTATGCTGCTGACCCACCCACTGCCAGAATCACGGATCACCGACAGCCGTAGCCGGGCCAACCAATTTCCAGCCCGCCAGGTCCAGACCTCGCAGCGCTACCAGCTCGCTCGGGCGCGCATTGTCGCCCGCTATGCCGGGATTGATAACAACGCAGCGCTTGACTGGCTAGAGCGTCAGGCTCGCAGAGGTAACGCGGTAATGCAGGACGCCGTCAACTATGGCAAGGCACTGGTCTATATCGACTCCGAGCAGTACGAAAAAGCCCATGCCCTGCTAGATCCACTGCTGGCCAAGGAGCCTAACAACCGTTTCTACATCGACTCAGCCACCGATCTCGATCTGCACCAAAAGCACTATGAGCGGGCCATTGCCCGTCTTGAAGCGGCACTGAAAGCCAACCCTAACAACAAGGTGTTGCGCCTGAACCTGGCCAATGCGTTGCAAGAGGCTGATCGCAGCAATGAGAGTATTCCGATCCTCACCCGCTATACCTATGACAACCCGAATGATCCAAACGGTTGGCACCTGCTGGCACAGGCCCAGGCCGCCAATGGCCGCCGGGATGCCGAACTGGCTGCTCGCGCTGAGCTGCTGGCCCTGCGGGGAGCATGGGAAAAGGCTATCCAGCTCTATATCCAGGCGAGTCAGATTGTCGAGGTCAACTCACTCGACCAGGCCCGCTATGATGCCCGGATTGATCAGCTTCGTCTTGCCAGACAACGGGTTGCCAATCTCTGAGCGCGCTCTCAAAGAACCGCAGCCATAGCATTCCTTCTTGATGACAGGTGTTCTACAATGGGGCAACATCATCAAAACAATTTGTAACCGGCGTGGGCACCGCGCCGGTTACCAGCCAGAAGGAAGCACCATGTCAGTCACCATTTACCACAACCCACGTTGCTCGAAAAGCCGCCAGACCCTAGCACTACTGGAGGAGAAAGGGATCAGCCCGACAATTGTCAAATATCTTGATGACACCCCTTCTGCAGAACAAATCCAAACCCTGCTGAGCCAGCTGGGCTACGCCTCGGCCCGCGATATGATGCGAACCAAAGAAGCGTTATACAAAGAGCTAGAGCTGGGCGGCGCAGATGTGACCGAGCAGCAGCTGATTGATGCCATGGCGGCCAACCCGAAATTGATCGAGCGCCCTATCGTGGTCAACGGTGAACGCGCGGCAATGGGCCGCCCACCCGAGCAAGTACTGGACATCCTGTAATTCGGCCAGCTGCTGATGCACTGTATCCTAGTCCTCTATTACAGCCGCCACGGCTCGACCAGGCAGCTCGCCCGCCAAATTGCCCGCGGGATCGAGCAGGTTGCCGGCTGTGAGGCCGTCTTGCGTACCGTTGCCGATCTCGGCACCGACGGCCAGCTACAGCCGGAAGCCTCTGGCGATCCGCTGGTGACCAAGGGTGATCTCCAGCACTGTACCGGGCTGGCACTCGGCAGTCCGGTGCGGTTTGGCAATATGGCCGCCCCACTCAAGCACTTCATCGACTCGACCAGTGCCGAATGGCTAGGCGGTAGCCTGATCGGCAAGCCGGCCTGTGTCTTTACCGCCTCGTCATCGATGCACGGAGGCCAGGAGACGACCTTGCAATCGATGATGCTGCCACTACTACACCACGGCATGCTAATTGTCGGCCTGCCCTACTCGGAGCCCGCCCTGCATACCACGGTGACCGGAGGGACCCCCTATGGCCCCTCCCACCTCAATCACCCACAGTCTCGTCAGCTAAGCCGCGAAGAATGCGAGTTGGCGCAGGCCTGTGGCAAACGCCTGGCTGAAGTCGCCTGCAAATTACAAGGATAGAGCCATGACCGTCATGCAGAAAAAAACGCGTATGCTCCGCTACAGCGCCATGACCACCAATATTGGTCTGTTGGCCTGGGTGGCACTCTGGCAGGCCGCCCTCTCACCGCACCCGCACCTCAACAGCATGATCATGGCAGTGGTCTGGATCGCCCCACTGCTACTGCCACTCAGGGGGATACTGGCAGGCAGGCCCTACACCCATGCCTGGGCCAACTTCATTCTGATGTTTTACTTTCTCCATGCCCTGACCATATTGTGGGTCGACGGCGGAGAGCGCTGGCTGGCACTGGTCGAGCTGCTCCTGACGACCGGTGCCTTCATGGCCAATATCCTGTTTGCCCGCCATCGCGGCAGAGAACTTGGGCTTAAGCTGAAGAAACTATCCCAAGTCGAAAAAGAAGAGAAAGCTCGCCATGAGGGCCGGTAGCGCCCTGTGACGATAGAAACAAAAACGGTGGCCCAAGCCACCGTTTTTTTCTCTCACTAACAAGGGGAAAGCCCCTTACAACGCAACCGACGTTGAAACCGGTGCTGAACTTGACCAGCTAAAGACTGCCGCCTGCTTGGCCGGCGTAATCACCACCGGCTCGGCATCACTCGGCTGCTCGTCGCCGAGCTGCTCAAGAGAAGCCGGTTGGGCTGGCACGGTCGTTGTACCTATCACTCCTTCAAGCTGCGGCGCCGGCTCAAGTTGTTCCTCCTGAGGGGCAGCAACGGCTGACAAGCGGCGATCCTGGCTCAGCTCACGCTGGAACGCTTCTTCCGTGCTAAGCAGCTGCACCGAAAATTCCACCCGGTCGCCCTGAATACGGTAGGCATTGACAGCCGCCACCGATGTCAGGTTGGTAAGCAGGCGCTCCAGGGTAAAGAAATCTTTCGAGGAGTGGATATTCTCAACCACCACCGCCAGTTGGCCACTGGTATCACCGCCCAGTGGTACCGCATATTTGGCCCCCAGAATATCCGCCACGCTGTCAACCATCTGGGCCACAGAGGTCACTGCTTCACCGCTGCTGCGGCCTTCAGACGGTGCTACCTGGTTACGGCCAAGTTGCTCCACGTTGCCAGTATACAGTTGCCAATTAATGGCTAACTGCTCGCCACCTTGCTGACGGGCACGTACGATCAGTACTGCCTGCGGCTGGTAACGCTGGCTGGCTGTCGCAATAGGCTGAACAAAACCGCCCCAGATATCCGGCGTGCTGATCGCCGTCACATCTTCGAAATCACCAATCGGCATCATCACCGGCACCCCGCGGCGCTCAGCATCGTCCTTAATACGATTGGCCAAGTCGTTGTTTGCCTGATCCCAGACAATATTGCGGCTTCGGTTGGCATCTTCCACCAGCCAGACCAAGACATTCGGACGCTTTTCGCTCCAGAACGTCGAATTAGCCTGGGTCAACAATGTACGGATCCGGCTGCGGTCAAAAGTCAGCTGCAGGGTACGTTGGCCATCGAGGTTCGCATAGCTGAACTGGCTGACGTATTGGTTACTGCTCCCTAGTGCCTTGGCAACGACCTCGTTCTCCACGATGTTGCTCTGCCCCGAGACCTTGATCAGTACCTGCTCCAGAGCCTGTCGTCTGGCCGCTTGCTCGGATTGGCGATCCGTATCAGGCAAGGCAACCTGCGCCTGATAAAGGTTGGTCACCGTGGCGGCCTTCAACGGCAGGGCCAGCAGTGCCAAGAAAAGTAATGCAATACGCAACATAAAGTACTCGTTATCACTAAAGTTAATGCCCGATCATAAATTGAACATATCTTACGGAGCAACTGCTTCCCACACAAAAAAATCATTCAATTGTATTTTTCTGTTCCTAACTTTTTATAAGTTTTTGCTATATGACAATAATCATCGTCAATGTTCTGTCAGTTTTCATTATGTACATCACAAAATTATGCTGGGATCCCTTTTTGGCAATTTTTGCCGATTAGCCTTAGGTAAACGGTTGCCTCTGTGCTAATATTCCGCGATTTTTTTTACAGACAGGGTGGAAATCAACCATGATGCAGATATTACAGGGTGCCCAGATGCTTTTCGTTGCATTTGGCGCATTGGTTCTGGTACCGCTTCTTACCGGACTGGATCCCAACGTTGCCCTCTTCGGTGCCGGTATCGGTACTCTCCTCTTCCAAGTCATCACCAAACGCTCCGTCCCTATCTTCCTCGCTTCCTCTTTTGCTTTTATTGCCCCTATTATGTATGGCGTACAAACCTGGGGGATCCCTGCGACCATGGGTGGCCTGATGATGGCCGGTGTGATCTACGTTTGTATGGGCGCAATCATCAAGGTGCGCGGCGTAGCCATTATTCATAAGCTGCTACCACCGGTCGTTGTCGGCCCGGTGATCATGGTGATCGGTCTTGGTCTGGCCCCAGCAGCTGTCAACATGGCACTGGGTAAAACCGGCGACGGTGCGGTGCAGTTGGTCAACGGCGATGCTGCTCTGTGGATTTCAGCCATTTCCCTGCTAGTCACCATCGGCTTCAGTGTTTTTGCCAAGGGCTTTTTCAAGCTGATCCCAATTATGGCAGGTATTGTGGCTGGCTACTCGGTCAGCCTTGGTTTCGGCGTTGTCGATTTCACACCGGTCCAACAGGCAGCTTGGTTGGCACTGCCGAACTTCACTTTCCCAGAGTTCAACATCAACGCCGTGCTATTTATGATCCCGGTGGCCATTGCCCCAGCGGTTGAGCATGTCGGTGATATGCTGGCGATTTCCAACGTAACGGGTAAGGACTACCTGAAGAAACCGGGCCTGCATCGCACCATGGCCGGTGACGGGGTAGCGACAATAGCCGCTTCAATGTTCGGCGCGCCGCCAAACACGACCTACTCTGAAGTAACCGGTGCGGTGATGCTGACCAAGGCCTTCAACCCGGTGATCATGACATGGGCTGCCGTCACCGCTCTGGTACTGGCCTTCGTCGGAAAGCTGGGCGCGATACTGCAGACGATCCCGGTTCCGGTGATGGGCGGTATCATGATCCTGCTGTTCGGCTCGATTGCCACGGTCGGTCTTAACACCCTGATCAAAAACCAGGTCGATCTGCACAAGGCGCGTAACCTAGTGATTGTCGCGGTAACCCTGGTATTCGGTATCGGCGGGATGGCTTTCGGTATCGGCGAATTCAGCCTGCAGGGTGTGAGCCTGTGCGGTATCGTGGCAATTCTGCTGAACCTGATCTTGCCGGATGACCTCGGTGAGAACCACGTGGTCGATAATGCCCAGATGGAAGAAGCTGCTGACAAATAATCGATAAGCCAAGTAACCGGGCCTCAGGGCAAGTATCTAAACCCGGTTATTGATTATATCGAGCCAATAAAAAAGCCGGATAACAATCCGGCTTTTTTGTCTTTCGACGGTATCTTCGAAATTATTTGGTACCGAAGATCTTGTCACCAGCATCACCAAGACCCGGTACGATGTAACCTTTGTCGTTCAGCTTCTCGTCGATAGCCGCGGTGTATAGCTCGACATCCGGATGGGCTTTCTCAAGCGCCGCGATACCCTCAGGTGCCGCAACCAATACCAGTACCTTGAACTGCTTACAGCCTTGCTCTTTCAGCAAATCCAGCGTGGCAATCATCGAGCCGCCAGTTGCCAGCATCGGGTCAACAACCAGGGCAATACGCTCGTCGATGTTTGAGGCTAGCTTGTTGAAGTAAGGCACAGGCTCCAAGGTTTCTTCGTCACGGTAGATACCCACCACACTGATACGGGCGCTTGGCATGTGCTCAAGTACGCCGTCCATCATACCAAGACCAGCACGCAGGATTGGCACAACCGTTACTTTCTTACCTTTGATCTGATCAATTTCAACTGGACCATTCCAGCCTTCAATGGTAACTTTTTCTGTTTCGAAGTCTGAAGTCGCTTCATACGTCAGCAAGCTGCCTACTTCCGTTGCAAGCTCACGGAAACGCTTAGTGCTGATGTCACCTTCGCGCATAAGACCAATCTTATGTTTTACTAGTGGGTGTTTAACCTCAACGACTTTCATCTCTGACTCCTGGCAAATAAATTTCAAAAAATCGCACTATTATACACTAGACCATTTACGCTCTGGTAGGGGTGCAGCGGTTGTTTGCTCAGGAAACACTCAGTGACAAATATTGACGCAAACGTTTTCCTTTCCGCCCTGACTGCTGTTATCATACCCCCGCTTTTTTACTTTAATACGTTGAGGAAACTCCTGTGAGCGGCAATAACTCTTCTCTTAGCTACAAAGATGCTGGTGTTGATATCGATGCAGGTAATGCATTAGTTGATCGTATTAAAGGGGTGGTAAAACGCACCCACCGTCCTGAGGTAATGGGCGGTATTGGCGGTTTCGGCGCTTTGTGCAGCCTGCCGACCAAGTACAAGGAGCCAGTACTGGTATCTGGCACCGACGGTGTGGGAACAAAACTGCGCCTGGCAATGGATCTGAACAAGCACGACACTATCGGTATCGATCTGGTTGCCATGTGTGTAAACGATTTGATTGTACAAGGGGCCGAGCCGCTGTTCTTCCTTGATTACTACGCAACGGGCAAGCTGGACGTAGACACAGCAGCAGACGTGGTAGCAGGGATCGGCGAAGGCTGTATCCAATCTGGCTGTGCACTGATCGGTGGTGAAACGGCGGAAATGCCTGGCATGTACCACGGCGAAGACTACGACGTTGCTGGCTTCTGTGTCGGTGTGGTCGAGAAGGCAGACATCATTGACGGCAGCAAGGTTGAAGAAGGCGATGCCCTGATCGCTGTTGCGTCAAGCGGCCCGCACTCGAATGGTTTCTCGCTGATCCGCAAGATCCTTGAAGTGTCAAAGGCCGATCTGAACCTTGATCTGGAAGGCAAACCGCTTTGCGAGCACCTGCTAGAACCAACCAAAATCTATGTTAAGTCGACCCTGAAAATGATGGAGAGCTGCGACGTTCACGCGATTTCCCACATCACAGGCGGCGGCTTCTGGGAAAACATCCCACGCGTACTGCCAACAGGCACTAAGGCAGTGGTTGACGGTAGCAGCTGGCAGTGGCCAGCCGTGTTCAACTGGCTGCAAGAAGCCGGTAACGTGGACACGTACGAGATGTACCGTACCTTCAACTGTGGTGTTGGTCTAGTGATTGCCCTGCCAAAAGCCCAGGCAGAACAAGCGATCAGCATTCTCAATGCCGAAGGCGAGCAAGCTTGGCTGTTGGGCCACATTGCTAATGCCAACGAAGGCGAAGAGCAGGTGGAGATCCTGTAAGCAATGAAGAATATCGTTGTTCTGCTCTCGGGCAACGGCTCTAACCTTCAAGCGATGATTGATGCCTGCGAGTCAGGCATCATCAAGGACGGCCGTATCAGTGCGGTATTGTCCAACAAGGCCGACGCTTACGGACTAGAGCGTGCCCGCCAAGCTGGCATTGATGCCCTCCACCTGTCGGCAGCCGACTATGCCGACCGTGACGCATTTGACCAGGCCATGGCCGAGCGCATCGACAGCTACCAGCCGGATCTGGTGATCCTGGCCGGCTTCATGCGCATCCTCAGTGGTGACTTTGTCCGCCACTACCAGGGCCGGATGCTCAATGTCCACCCCTCCTTGCTACCGAAATACACCGGCCTCAATACCCACCAGCGGGCTATCGACGCCGGCGATGACGAGCACGGTACCAGTGTCCATTTCGTCACCGAGGAGCTCGATGGCGGTCCGGTGATCCTCCAGGCCAAGGTGCCTATCTTTGCCGGTGACACCGCCGACGAAGTCATGGCGCGCGTGCAGGAGCAAGAACACCGCATCTACCCAATGGTTGCCAACTGGTGCCTGCAGGGCCGGGTGGCGATGGCTGAAGGCAAGGCAGTACTCGATGGCACCCTGTTACCGCTATCGGGCTATGCGGCCGACGAATAAGCCTGCCGGGCTTCTAGCCGGCATAAAAAAACGCGACCGATGGTCGCGTTTTTTATTTATCCTGCGGGATATTACAAGGTTCGATTGAAAACCTGCTCGCCAAAATGGAACACATTAAACTCCCCGACCGCCATCTTGTGCCAACTCTCGTCATTGGTCAGCGGCTGGGTGGCGATAACCGTCACCACATCGTTAGGTGTCGTCTCTTCATGAAAATCAATCGTCACATCCTCATCGATCAAAGACGCCTTGCCAAACGGTGCCCGACGGGTGATCCAATGGAGATTATTAGTACAGTAGGTTAGTACATACTCACCGTTGCTCAGCAGCATGTTGTAGACCCCCAGCTCACGAAGCGTGTCACAACTTTCCGCCAGCAGGCAATATACCGCCTCCCAATCATCCGGCGTATCCGGGAACTTGTCATCCAGCTGTTTGAGCAGCCAGCAGAAAGCGATTTCGCTGTCGGTATCGCCCACCGCCTTGAACCGGCCGGTATCGAGCTGTTCATAACCGGTCAATTGGCCATTGTGGGCAAAGGTCCAGTATTGACACCAGAGCTCCCGGGTAAACGGGTGGGTATTTTCCAGACTCACCCCCCCCCGGTTTGCCTGCCGGATGTGGCTGACCACCGCACAGCTCTTTATCGGGTATTCCTGCACCAACTCTGCAATACGTGATTTGCAGCTCGGGTTCGGATCCTTGAAGGTCCTAAACCCTTTGCCCTCGTAAAAGGTTATGCCCCAGCCGTCGCGGTGCGGGCCGGTATTACCGCCACGCTGCATCAAGCCGGTGAAACTAAAGCATATATCTGTCGGCACATTAGCACTCATGCCAAGTAATTCACACATAGTCCTTTATGCCCTTCCTCTGTTGCACCAGTCATCGAGACTGGATTATTCCGCCATCTCTTTTTCGATAAGCATAATCAAGATGTGAATGATCTTGATATGGACTTCCTGGATACGATCAGCATAGCCGAAGTGCGGCACGCGAATTTCAACATCGGCCAGGCCCGCCATCTTGCCGCCGTCTTTACCTGTCAGGGCGATCACTTTCATCCCCTTGGCCTTGGCTGCCTCAATAGCCTTCAGGATATTACCGGAATTACCCGATGTCGATAGGCCGAACAGGACATCACCTTTTGCGCCGACCGCTTCTAGATAGCGGGAGAATACCGACTCGTAGCCGAAGTCATTGCTGACACAAGACAAATGGCTCGGATCGGAAATCGCAATCCCAGGGTAACCCGGGCGGTTTTCGCGGTAACGCCCTGTTAGCTCTTCGGCAAAATGCATCGCATCACAGTGCGATCCACCGTTACCACAAGACAACACCTTGCCACCTTGCTTAAACGACTCGGCCAGAATTTTGGCAGCTGCTTCGATATCAGCAATATTCTTGTCATCGCTTAAAAAACGGTTGAGGACTTCTGCCGCTTCCGTCAACTCGGCGCGGATGGTGTCTTGATACATAGGACCTTCTCTGTCTTATCAAAAATTATTATCAACTAGCAGTGTACAAAGAAACGCTTGGAAGTGTCGACTCCTTAGATTGAACATTGTGAGTCTTTATCGCCAAATGTTCACGTAATGACTCGGCAGAGCCACAGCAAGCAACATTATCCACGGTTAAAAGACCGGCAGCTGCCAGCTTCTTCTCGATATGCGCAGCCACGCCAAGCAGGTAAACCGGGTAGTCACGGATCCGGTCAATGGCGTTTTCCAGCGCATGAATAGCGGTTATATCAATGGTGGTGACATCACTGAAATCCAACACCACCGCCTGAGTCTCGGGCGCGGTGTAGTCAATCACCGACAGGGCTTTTTCACTGGCGGCAAAAAACAGCGGGCCGTTGATGTCATAGACCACCACATCATCACCGAAATTCTGGTGCGGGTGCCCTCCGGCCACTTTGTCGACCGTGGTCAGCGAGGCGATACGCTGGATAAACAAGACCCCAGCCAGTAGTAAGCCCACCACGACCGCCACCACCATGTCGAAGACGACGGTCAGGGTAAAGCAGGTCAGCAGTACCGCGACATCCCTTCTCGGGGCGACTTTCAGGGTATGGACAAAGTGTGGTGCCTCGGACATGTTCCAGGCCACCATGATCAGCAAGCCCGCCAGTGCACTCATCGGCACATAGGACAGCATCGGTGCCAAGGCAATCATTGCAGCCAATACAAACAGGGAATGGACAATCGCCGACAACGGGGAGAAGGCACCGGCCCGGATATTGGTTGCGGTACGGGCAATAGCAGCCGTCGCCGGGATCCCGCCAAAGAACGGTACCACCATATTTGCCAAGCCCTGGCCGACCAGCTCGGCATTGGGGTTATGCTTAGTGCCCGTCATGCCATCGGCCACAACGGCACACAGCAGGGACTCAATACAACCCAGCATGGCGATAGTAAACGCCGCTGGCAACAGCTCTACCACCAGTGCCCATGAGAAATGGCCGTCCTGCCACGGCATGACGAGCTGCGGCAACACCTGCGGGATCCCCTGGCCAACCAAGTCACCGATCTGGTAGTGGAACTTCTCACCCAGCAGGCCTACATGCCCGCCGCTGCCGTGATTGACCAGCAGCGCCAACAAAGTACCGGCCAATAGCGCCACGACATGGGCCGGGACCTTGGTTTTCAGCTTGGCCCAGAGAATAAAAGCCGCGATAGTCACGACCCCGATCAGGGCATCGGCCATATTCAGGGTCGGCATCGCGCTGGCATAGGCCACCACTTTTTCTGGAAAGTGGATCGGGTTGCTAGCAACACTCAGCCCCAGCAGATCTTTGAGTTGTAAGAAGGCGATCGTCAAACCGATACCTGCAGTAAAGCCGGTTGTCACCGGATACGGGACATAGGCCACCAACTGGCCTAAACGTAATATCCCCATCAGCAGCAAGATCACCCCGGACATCATGGTTGCCAGCATCAAGCCGGACAGCCCATATTGCTGGGTGATAGGTAACAGGATCACCACAAACGCGGCTGTCGGCCCGGTAATATTAAAGCGTGAGCCCCCCAGCAGCGCCGCCAGCAAACCGGCCACAATCACCGTGTACAACCCATGCTGGGGCGGCACCCCGACAGCAATCGCCAAGGCCATCCCCAGAGGGATCGCGACTACACCGACGGTAACACCGGAAACAATATCGGACCGCAGCGACGAAAGTGAAAAGCCTTCACGCCAGGCCTGTTTAAACGCATCAAATAGCAACACGGTAAACCCCTTGCAAGCCAAACAGCAACGACAAAAGCCAAACACGCTTGTTACCGTTTGGTGAAAAGAAAGAAAAGGTAGCTGTCATCCCGAGAATGGGATCCGGCGGGCAACTGTCAGTCGGAGTCCGGGAAAGGCAACAATCTGGAAAGGCCACTTTGCGCAGCCTCGTTCACTCCCTGAAAAATCATGAAAATGCGGCTTCGATGCCGTAGTCCTGATAATACGTGAACTATGTCACGGGATCTTAATTGTATGAGGAATTAACGCAAGTAGTTTTTTCCTTCACGCTGATCTCGATCAATCCCTTATTTTACAAGCAGTGACAAGACATCTTTACGTAACTGCCCCCTTTCAGAACGGAAAATTATTTTACATTTCCTTAAAAACAACATTACACTTATCACAAGTGGTTAGACCTCTTACCTTGCATAAAATGTACCTAAATTATAAAAAGCAACGCCCCTATAAGGAGATTGAACATGGTTACACTTGTGTACCTACTCGGGCTGATTGGTATAACCGGTGTGCTGGCTTACCACCGGGCAAACCTTCGCACCTTCACCCTGGCTATTGCCGCTGCACTGGCCGTGGGCACCTTACTTGATATTACCGGCCAGTTCAGCTGGTTGGCTTTCCTTGTCATTGCTATCCCGCTCAACATCACTTCCCTACGCCGCTCGCTGCTGAGCCGCCGCGCGCTCGGCGCCTTCAAGAAAGTGATGCCTGAAATGTCACGGACCGAGAAAGAAGCCATCGACGCCGGTACGGTATGGTGGGAAGCCGACTTGTTCCGTGGAGCCCCAGACTGGAACAAGCTGCACGATATCCCGGCCCCGCGACTGAGCCCTGAGGAAAAAGCCTTTCTCGATGGTCCGGTCAATGAAGTTTGTCGCATGGTCAATGATTTCCAGGTCACCCACGAGCTGGCCGATCTGCCACCTGAAGTTTGGCAGTACCTGAAAGACCACAAGTTCTTCGCGATGATCATTAAGAAAGAATACGGCGGCCTTGAGTTTTCGGCTTACGCCCAGTCACTGGTGCTGCAGAAGCTGACCGGGGTTTCTGGCGTACTTTCCTCTACGGTTGGCGTCCCAAATTCACTCGGTCCGGGCGAGCTGTTGCAGCACTACGGCACCAAAGAACAAAAAGATCATTACCTCCCCCGCCTTGCCGAAGGCAAGGAAATTCCCTGTTTTGCCCTGACCAGCCCAGAAGCGGGCTCCGACGCAGGCTCTATCCCGGACTTCGGTATCGTCAAGAAAGGCATCTGGCAGGGAGAAGAAGTCCTCGGGATGGAACTGACCTGGAACAAGCGCTATATCACCTTGGCACCGGTCGCAACCGTACTCGGCTTGGCCTTTAAACTGTTTGACCCCGACCACCTGCTCGGCGACGAGGAAGAGCTGGGCATTACCTGTGCCCTGATCCCAACCGAGGTTGACGGCGTGGAAATCGGCCGCCGCCACTTCCCGCTCAATGTCCCGTTCCAGAACGGTCCAACCCAGGGGGAAAAAGTCTTCGTTCCTATCGAGTTCATCATTGGTGGCCAGGAGATGGCCGGCCAAGGCTGGCGTATGCTGGTGGAATGCCTGTCGGTCGGCCGCGGCATCACACTGCCATCCAACTCAACCGGAGGGTTGAAGTCCGCAGCCATGGCGACCGGCGCCTACGCCCGAATCCGTCGCCAGTTCAAACTGCCTATCGGCAAGATGGAAGGGATCGAGGAGCCGTTGGCCCGACTCACGGGTAATGCCTATGTCATGGATGCGGCCAGTAACCTGACGGTGACTGGTATCGACCTTGGCGAAAAACCATCGGTGATCTCAGCGATTGTAAAATATCACTGCACCCACCGAGGCCAGCGCAGTGTCATTGATGCGATGGACATTGTTGGTGGTAAAGGGATCTGCATGGGGCCTAGCAACTTCCTGGCCCGTGGTTACCAGGGAGCACCGATTGCGGTCACCGTTGAGGGAGCCAATATCCTGACTCGCTCGATGATCATCTTTGGCCAGGGAGCAATCCGCTGCCATCCCTATGTGCTCAACGAAATCAATGCCGCTTACGACGAAGACGCCGACAAAGCGCTGCGCGACTTTGACCAATCCCTGTTCGGCCATGTTGGCTTTGTGATCAGCAATATGGTTCGCTCGTTCTGGTTCGGCCTGACCGACGGCCGAGCTTCATCCGCACCGAGGAAAGATCAAACCACGCGCTACTACCAGCAACTCAACCGCTACAGCGCCAACCTGGCCCTACTGGCAGATATTTCGATGGCAGTGCTGGGCGGCTCACTCAAGCGCAAAGAACGCCTGTCGGCCCGCCTGGGTGATGTGTTAAGCCAACTATACCTGGCCTCGGCCACATTGAAGCGCTTTACCGACGAAGGCGCCAAGGCGGAAGATCTGCCTTTGGTTCACTGGGGATTACAAGATGCCCTCTACCAGACTCAGGAAGCTCTGGACGAGTTCCTGCGCAACTTCCCGAACCGCCCAATTGCCGCACTGCTCCGTACCTTGGTATTCCCTCTGGGACTGAGCCGAGTACGCCCGTCGGATAGGCTAGATCACAAAGTTGCACGGATCATCCAGACCCCGAGCGAAACCCGCAGCCGCATCGGCCGCAACCAGTACCTTGAAGCAACCGCCAACAATGCCGTGGGAATGATTGAAGAAACACTACTTGATATCCTTGCCGCCGAGCCAATCTACGACCGTATCTGCAAAGCCGCAGGCAAGAAGATGCCGTTCATGCAACTTGATAAAGTGGCGGAAAAAGGGCTAGAGCTCAATGTGATTAACCCTGAAGAAGCCGAGCTGCTACGCCGTGCCGAAGAGGGCCGACTGCGTACCATCAATGTCGATGACTTTGACCCGCAAGAGCTGGCAGCCAAGCCCTACCAACCGACACCAAAGGAAATAGCGGCCTAAGCGACCAACCCCAACGATGACAAAGGGAAGCCTCGGCTTCCCTTTTTGCTATCTCGTAACGAACGTTCTCATATCAACTTTCCGGTACACTGAGTTCGGCGCTTTCTATCGTTTTTTTCACTTTGCGCTTGCGCCACAGTACGACACCGACAACCACCAGCACAATCACCAACACATTGGCCAGCGCGATAATTTTCATGGCCTTGGTACGGGCAGCTTGCCGCTCGGCAGCCAACCGTTCTAACTCTGCCTGCCGCTCCTTGGCTTCCTGCTGCTCGCGAAATGCAGCCAGGTTGCGATCGAGCTGGAGCTCGGCCTGAATGGCAAAGTGGCTGTCGGGAAGCTGGAAAATCAGCTCACGGTTGCTGAAACGGTCGGTAGCATAGAGCCAGCCCGACCAGGTGTAACGTCCGGCCAGCTTACCGTTAGGCAGCCACACCGTCAGCATTTCTTCATCCGGCAAGGCAGCTTGCTGACTGATCGTCGTCTCCCCTTCGAAGCTCACCTGCTCAATATGAGCGGCCAAGGAGCCCGCCTTCAAGGCGCCCTCCTCCCCAGCGACCACCACCTGATGGGCCTCAGACTGTCCCCGGCCTTGAATAAAGCTTGCCGAAATCGGCGGCGGGTAGACCAGTACCTCCTGCTCGACTGTACGGAGAAAAATACCATTGCCGGAACTGACCTTGACCGTATACTTACCCGGTTGAAGCTCCACCGGCAGGGCGACCGTAAAGACCCCATCACCGGCCACCTCATCGAAACCCAGGCCGTCATCGGCAAAGGTGCCCATCGGGATCGGCATCGGTAATGCCTCTTTGGGAAGCCCGTCGAGATTTTCGATATACTCGTAGAAGACCACCGTTAGATTGATACGGTCAAGGAAGTCGCGAAGCTGAAGCGGTTTGCCGTTTTGGGTCAGGCGGGCAGAAAACTTGATGGTTTCAGATTGGTAAAGGCGGGCCGGTAACTTGTCAACCTCCAACTTGAGATCAGACAAGACCACAATTTGGTTTTTCGGGCTGACCTTGCCCACCGCTTGCCATGGCCCTGCCATCGGGTTCTCAATGGAAATAATGTCCATCCCCGGGGCTTCGTACCAAGAAACGTTATCGGGATGACGCCAGGCATAATATTTCTGGCCGTCAGGGCGAACTAACACCACAGCGTTACTTTTCTGATCACGCTTGACCATAAAAGAGACCTGCTGCACCGTCGGGTCAACCCGGAAGCGATTATCCAACCAAGACATTACCGTGCTGTCATCGGCCCACAATAATTGTGGCCATAACAACAGCAGCGGCCATAACAACAGCAGCAACCCTAATCGCTTCATCATACCCTTATTGACGCCACATCACGTCACCCTTCTTGTCGATAATGTCCAAGCGCGCTTCATGCGCTTGTATTTCATCGGCAGAAGCCCGGATAACCTTTAGCGCTTTTCGCCCTGATGCCAGACGGCGGATCGCATTTTCTGCACCGGTATCACTCTCTTCGCTGCCGCTGCTAAGGGCCAGAGACGTCTGGCCACCGGTCATCATCAGATAGACATCGGCCAGGATCTCGGCATCGAGCAATGCCCCGTGGAGGGTACGGTGCGAGTTATCAATCCCGTAACGGGAACAGAGCACGTCAAGGTTGTTCCTTTTCCCCGGGAACAGCCGCTTGGCCATCTCAAGGGTATCGGTCACCTTGCAGAAATCTGTCGTCTTGCCTATCGACGGATCGAGCTTGCGAAACTCGTAATCCATAAAGCCGATATCGAAGGGCGCGTTGTGAGCGACCAGCTCTGCACCGCGGATAAAATCCATAAACTCCTGGTGGACGTCGCCGTAAGTCGGCTTGTCAACCAGAAACTCATCGGTAATACCGTGGACGTCAATCGCCTCGGCATCGATTTCACGGTCCGGCTTGATATACACATGGAAGGTGTTGCCCGTCAGCTTGCGGTTGATAATTTCCACCGCGCCGATCTCGACAATGCAGTGTCCTTCATAGTGAGGGCCGGTCATATTCATACCGGTTGTTTCAGTATCGAATACGATTATGCGTTCATTAGTGGCGTTCATAGTAGCGATTGTGTCAGACTAAAGTTTTTAACTAAGACGAATACTACCAAATATGACGAAGCAGGTAGAAATTTTCACGGACGGTTCTTGTCTCGGCAACCCGGGACCTGGGGGCTATGGTACCGTATTGCGCTATAAACAGCATGAAAAAGAGCTCAGCGAAGGCTTTTTCATGACCACCAACAATCGCATGGAATTGTTGGCCGCGATTGTTGGCCTGGCCAGTTTGAAAGAGCCGTGCCAGGTCGAGCTGACAACTGATAGCCAATATGTCCGCCAAGGCATCACCCAGTGGATCCACAACTGGAAAAAGCGCGGCTGGAAAACCGCCGACAAGAAACCGGTCAAAAATGCAGATTTATGGCAGCGCCTCGATAACGAAACCCAACGCCACCAAGTCAACTGGCACTGGGTAAAAGGCCATGCCGGCCACCCGGAAAATGAACGCTGTGATGAGTTGGCTCGTAGCGCAGCAGAATCACCTACCCAAGATGATACCGGCTACCAGGCGAGCTAAAGCTAGCATTTCTGCTTACGGGAAGCCTTGGTGCGGCAGTTCATCCCCAGCGGAGCCAGCTGTCGCCTTAGCTTCCACGTCGGTTTGATCGGCTTCAGGGGCACGGTGCGTTTTCTCGCCACGATCAAATACATACTGCCGACCGACGATAAGCTATCCGATACCATACCTTCCACCCAGGCAGAGCAGGCCTGATGACGGGTGGCGGGCAGGATCGCAAAGTTCTCGTGGAACACGACCTCGTAGTTCAGCACCCCTAGCCAGTCTTTTACCCGCATCGGCATGAACATCCGGCCTTTCCACGGAAAGCGCTTGTGATTCCAAGGCAGAATTCCCCGTAGTCCCAAAGCACTCACCGGGTTATTCCCGCTGATCAGGATATAGCCATCATCGACAATCACCCGGTCAACCTCCCTGAGCAGCCGGTGTGGATCGCTGCAGTAATCCAGCTGATGGGCGACGACACAGGCGTCAAAGGCTTTCTCGACAAACGGCAAAGCGAAAGGGTCAGCAACCACATTATGCAGAGGGTTGAACTTATCAATGCAAATCTGATGCTGGATGTTACAATGGCCACTGGCCAATTCGCAGCTTAGCCCACCCAGCTTTAGCATATGGTAGCCGAAAAGTTTGGGCCACCACTCATCAAGCTGGGCCTGCAGTAGCTCTGCTGCCCATTCACCATTGACCACTTGTGACCAGGTGTGTGGTGGTTCGATATGTTTTAATATGCGGGCTGGCTTCATAGCAATTCCATACTAAGTCGATGCTCAATAGCAAAAAAAAGCCGGAGAAACAACGATGCTGACCATTAAAAGCATACCTGCATTCAATGACAATTACATCTGGCTGATTCACAGTCCGGATAACCACTGTGTGGTGGTTGATCCCGGTGATGCCACTCCAGTACTTGAGTTCTTGGAAAGAGAGGCGCTGGAGCTTGATGCCATCCTGATCACCCACCACCACCATGACCATATAGGCGGGATCAGCGAGCTAAAGCGCCGCTACCCCAACATCCATATCGTCGCTCCTTCTGCCGAGCCTATCCCGGGCGTGTCGCAATCGGTCGATGATGGCGATCAGGTCGAAATTTTCGGTGAGCGCTTCATGGTCCTAGGCGTGCCGGGCCATACTGCCGGCCATATCGCTTACGTCGGCGACGGCAAGCTATTTTGCGGCGACACCCTGTTTTCTGCTGGCTGTGGCCGTTTGTTCGAAGGCACCGCCGCACAGATGTATGCCTCGCTGCAAAAGCTCAGTGCCCTCCCCGATGAAACCGAGGTGTACTGCGCCCACGAATACACCAGCAGTAATCTCGCCTTTGCCCTAGTCGCCGAGCAAGACAACCCACACCTGCAGCGCTACCGCGAAGAAGTCAGCCGGATGAGGGCACAGGGGATCAGCACGATTCCAAGCACTCTGAAACAAGAAAAATTAATCAATCCATTCCTACGCTGTGACCAGCCTAGCATAAAAAAATCGGTTGCAAATAAAGCAGTTAACGAAAGTGACGTCGAGACTTTCGCAGCCCTGCGCCGTTGGAAAGACGAATTTTGACCTAGGTCACTTGTAACCAAGGTGGTTGGACAAGTATTATCATCCACTATTTTGGCTATAGGCTGGACACATGAAAACCCGATTTTTTTTGGCGAGTGCGCTACTTCTGGCTGGTTGCCAAATTACAAATACGACAAATACAGTAGAAGAAAAAACAAACACAACCAATAACGATCCTGCGGCCCAAGTTGCTCCGACGGCAACAACAAAAACACCAACACCTGAGCCGCAGGTTGTTGTTCCTAAAAAAATTCCAACCCCACAGGAGCAACAAGATGTGTGGCAACGCATCAGCATGCAGCTGAGAGCGGACATTCCCAATGACCAGCGCGTCATTCACTACCGTGACTGGTATCTCCGTCACCCAAGCCACCTCAACACCGTTGCCCAGCGAGCCGAACCTTTCCTCTATATGATCACCGAGGAAATCGAAAAACGCGATTTGCCCCTTGAGCTCGCGCTGCTGCCGATTGTCGAAAGCTCTTTCGACCAGTTCGCCTATTCTCATGGCCGCGCGGCAGGGCTTTGGCAGATCACCGCCCCAACCGGCCGCAGCTTCGGCCTTGAGCAAAACTGGTGGTATGACGGCCGCCGGGATGTGGTGGAATCCACCCGTGCCGCACTGGATCTACTCGAATATCTCAACCGCAAGTTTGACGGTAACTGGCTGCATGCCCTTGCCGCCTACAACACCGGAGAAGGCCGGGTGTTCCGAGCGATCCGCAATAACAAAGCCGCCGGCAAACCAACTGATTTCTGGTCTCTCGATCTACCGCGCGAAACCAGTGACTATGTCCCTAAGCTACTTGCCGTCTCGGACGTGATCCAGAACCGCGACAAGTACGGTATCAGTATCCCAGCGATCGACAACAAACCTGCGGTAAAACTGGTCAAGCCTAAAACCCAGATGGATTTAGCAATGGCAGCCAAATTTGCCAATGTTTCGCTCGACGAAATTCAGCGCCTGAACCCTGGTTACAACCGCTGGGCAACGGCACCGGATGGCCCGAGCCATCTGCTGCTGCCGATCAACAAGGTCGACAAATTCAATGCCGCCTTTGATGAAAATGGCCGCCGTGGCATGAAAGTGATCCGCTATGAGGTCAAGCCAGGCGATACCCTGAGTGTACTAGCCCGCCAGCATAAGACCACGACCAAGCAGATCCAACGTGCCAACAATATGAGCGGCACCAATATCCGCGTCGGTCGCCATATTCTGATCCCTGTGGCAATGCAAGACGGTGAGACGGTTGCGGCTCGAATGGCCAACAACACTCAGCAAAGTCACGGCAGTGGCTACCGCACCTCCTATACTGTCCAGTCCGGCGATAGCCTTTGGACTATAGCCCGCCAGCAGAAAGTCACCATCGACCAAATCACTCGGTGGAACGGGATCAGCAAGAATGCCCCTCTTCGTGTTGGCCAAAAGCTGACACTATGGAAAAGCAGTGAAACGGGCGGCGTGATCCGCACGGTTTACTACAAGGTTCGTTCTGGCGACAACCTAAGCACTATTGCCCAGCGCTACCAGGTCAAAGTCTCCGATGTGGTGAAATGGAACCAGATCAGCGGTCAAAAGTACCTCAAGCCAGGACAGCAATTAAAACTTTATGTTGATGTTACCAAGGTAAGTGTATGACGCCTTCCAAAAACCCGTTTGTTGCGGTTCTCGATACTTTCCGCTCCCCCATTGACTGTTTTGCAGCCGTCCACGAACGCCCAAAGTGGGCGTTCGTGCCCTACCTGCTGATCATTATCGGTCCGTTCTTCTTTTGGGGCGGTTACTTCAACCACGTCGATATGGACTGGTTACAGCAGACACTGATGATGCAACTGCCCAATGTTGAACAGCAAGTGCAGGAAGCTTGGCTAACCAAGGAGGTCTTGTTAGCCGGTGAGGTATTCAGTGATTTCTTTGGCCGAACAGCCGCGATTTTCGTATTGGCGCTCTGGCTTAACCTGGCCACCAAGAGCAACAGCTACAAGCACAGTTTCGGCAAATGGCTGGCAGCCGCGTGTTTTATCATGCTACCGGCTATCATCGGTGACTTCGCCAGCTACCTCAATGCGGTCTTCAACACCAGCAACTTCTTGCCTAATGCTGCTGATCTCAACAGCCTCAATGGCTTCCTGAAGCTGCCACTGAACCACCCGTGGTCGGCATTTGCCACCACTGCACCGCTGCTGGCGCCATGGTATATCGCCCTGAGCTATGCCGCCGTCGCGGCATGGACAGACTATGACAGAGCCAAATGTATCATTGTCGCCGCCTTACCGTGGCTGCTGACCTTGATCGTCTGGCCGATAATGATTATTGCAGCATAAAGTTGGCAATGATCGGATTATGATCGGAGGCATCGGTAGTCGGTGCCTCCGCACTTATCAACTCTAGCCCTCGGTAATACAGGTGATCGAGCGGCTTGCCGAAAATTTTCACCCGTTGGTCACGGCGCAAAACCGCATCTTCCAAACCCAAGCTGCGGGCAAACTCATCCACGACATCCAACCTCGCTTGGCGCCATGTATTGAAATCACCGGCCAAGATCACCGGGCCGATATGCTTGTCCAGCACACGTTTCAACGTGTGGAACTGCTCTTTGTACTCTTCCAGTCCCAACGCAAAGTTCACCCCGTGCAGGTTAACCACTGCCAGCGTCTGGCCATTTGACAGGTTGAACTCGGAGAGCAGGGCAGATTTAGGCAAGCGCAACCAGGGTTCCATCGCCAGGTAGGCACAGGTTGTCTTGGCATTGACCGAGGACAAGTTCATAACCCCAGCAGGCGTATTCAAGAACTTGAAAGCATTGGCCATTCTTACCTTCCACCGAGTATCATCCAAATAATCTTTCAGCTCGGCGGTCAGGCTGGCTTCCTGCAGAAGAACAAGCCCGCTGTCATGAGTAATTTTCTCAAGCTCGGAGCGCCAGTTTTCTTTCTGCTGCTTGTAGATATTCCACACCGATACCGAAAACGATCCGTCCTGATCCAACGGCAAGGCTACATCGCTTTTAATACAGTTGAACGAGAACTGCGGTGCCAACACATTGGCACTGACCTCAGGCACTTCAGACACATCAAACGACCAGTTCAGTGCACCTGTGCTGATCCCCAACGCTCCTGCGACAACCCCCAATCCTGCTACAACCTTGGTATAACGCGACATCAAACTTACCTAACCGACGACTCTTACTAAGCAGCTATGTACCAACCGCTATGAATTTACAGACTCTGTTAACTGCCTGGTACAGCAATAAGGAAAGCGGCCGACTGGCCGCTTTGAGTACTAGTAATGACTGCCATTGTCATAATATGCTGACGGTGTCAGCGCAGTGAATATCACCGCAACATCCTGCTCTGGCTCTTCAAGTTCAGCGCGAATTGCCTCAGTGATAATCTGCGCCACTTTGTCTTGCACATCCTGACCACGGTCAAACCACAGCACCTCCACAAACGGGTAGGCGTCAGATACTTCACCATCAAAAATAAAAGTCGTTGAAATATGCTCGAGGGTAAAATCCTCTCGGGGACAAACCATTAGCGGCTCCAAATCATCAACCAGCTTGGTCGACAGCGCCTTCACATGATCAAATTCAACAGCTCGGAAACGCAGATGCGGCATGATGACTCCAATTTTGCTCAACCTGAAAAAGCCACAAGATACCATCTAACACATCTTTTTCGCAGCAATTTTTGTCAATTTCGAGTCAAACCCTACTTAGGGTCACCTCATTTCAGATCGTTGCACATTTGAAATAGAGTGATATTTTGCTATTATCCCCACAAAATAAAACATCGCTCAATTACTTAAAGACAGCAAACCTATGCTCAAAAAAATACTTCCCCTTCTGGCACTCAGCCTTATCGTAACCACGCAGGCCCATGCGGCAAGCAACAGTAATGACCAGCGTATCAGAGAGCTGGAATACCAAATCCGTTTGCTGACCCAAAGAGTGGATAGCCTGGAAAGGGAGCTGGAGCGAAAACACGATTACGAACGCCATGATCAAATGTACCAATGCCAAATGAGTGTCTTTGGCAGCCAATACAAGGGGCGCTCATCCAGCCGCGGCAAGGCGATCACCAAGGTGGTCAATCAGTGCATCAGCGATCACGATGAAATGTTCTGCCGCCCTGATGCGGTGCGCTGCAAGACTTTCTGATAGACAATACGCCCTCAACTGAGGGTGTTTTTTTAAATAAGCGACAGACGCAAAAAAGCCCCAGCATTTCTGCTAGAGCCTTGAAGGTGGCAGAGGGGACTGGGCCAGCATCCCGGAGATTCGAAAGCTTCGCCCCAACACGCGCTATTTTGGTATTAGGGGAATCCGCTGCTCTGCCAATTGGAGCTACAAATGAAAAAGGCTCCAACATTTCTGCTAGAGCCTTGAAGGTGGCAGGGGTAGAGAGATTCGAACTCCCAACACGCGGATTTGGAATCCGCTGCTCTGCCAATTGGAGCTATACCCCTGTTGTTCGTGTTTAATGAGACGACTCTCAAATAAGTGGCGGAGCGGACGGGACTCGAACCCGCGACCCCCGGCGTGACAGGCCGGTATTCTAACCAACTGAACTACCGCTCCGCAGCGTATCTATTCAGCATTTTGCAATTTGGCACTTAGCAATGTCCTACTCTCACATGGGGAGGCCCCACACTACCATCGGCGCTACAACGTTTCACTTCTGAGTTCGGCATGGGATCAGGTGGGACCGCTGTGCTATGGTCGCTAAGTAAATCTGTTACTGTTCATGTCAGTGACATAAATAAAAATTCAAGCCTGGCGATGTCCTACTCTCACATGGGGAGGCCCCACACTACCATCGGCGCTACTGCGTTTCACTACTGAGTTCGGCATGGGATCAGGTGGGTCCACAGCGCTATGGTCGCCAAGCAAAATTCT
>NZ_PYME01000039.1:0-48355 GCF_003025515.1 Photobacterium gaetbulicola
CCCCCACTCATCAATCGGATACCTAACCCCCTCTGAATTTGCAGTACTAACACGTTCAGGGCTAAACAACAGCAATGTAACTGACATTACTAAAGAGGTGCTGGATTAGTTATTGGGGGCAGGTCACCAGCAACGTGCCAAGGAGACAGAAAAGTAAAATCACATAATGTTGCCCTGAAAAAGCAAAGCTATATAGAGGCCAATAGCGAGAAAGGGCGAACATACACCCAAGGGTGATCAAGACAATGACTGGTGGCGGCAAACGTAATTCCATTTAGTGTCTCCTGTTCAACAACCCAAACGAATCCCAGTGCTTGAGCCTATCTTTAGTGTAGAGCCAGTTTACCTGTAAGCGATAACCTAGCATTGCTCCCCCATCACAAAATGTTTAGAATCGCCGATCAATCCACTCTTTGATCGATACTTGGCTGCGCGCATGCAAAAACTCAAATACCTACAGGGCTACTCCGACCAACTTATTAGCCAAGTTAGTCAACTGGTTGAGAACGGTAACCTTAAGCGCTACCTGTTACGAAAATACCCGGAACAACATACGATCCAGTCAGAGAAAGCACTCTACGATTATGTGATTGAGCTGAAAAACCAGTACCTGAAAAAATCGTCTCCTATTAGCAAGGTGGCTTATGATGGTAAAATCCACATGGTCAACCATGCTTTGGGAATGCACAGTTTCGTCTCTCGCGTTCATGGCAACAAACTCAAAGCCAAAAATGAGATTCGGGTGTCGACTATTTTTAAGCAGGCACCATTACCCTTGTTGCGAATGATCGTGGTACATGAACTTGCCCATATCAAAGAAAAAGAACACAACAAAGCGTTCTACCAGCTATGCTGCCACATGGAATCAGACTACCACCAGCTCGAGCTGGATGCCCGCTTGCTGTTAACCCAGCTAGAAATTGACGGCCCACTGTACAACTAACGGTAAGCTTTATTTAATTTCTGGTATTTATTGCTCATTGGCCTAAAATACCCTGCTAACTACATTATTAGGTGTTTACATGAAAATTTGTGCTGTTGAGCTTCGTAGCAACGAGGCCGTCATTTGCCTTCTTACCAAGAGTAACGGTCTGTTCGATCTTCCAGAATGCCGTGCTCAAAAGTTCATCATGCAAGACTCAATGGACAATGAGCAAATGCGTAACTTCCAGCAGACTTTCAAAAAGCTTCTGGATGACTACCAAATTGACCGTGTTGTGATCCGTACGCGTGAAACTCGCGGTAAGTTTGCCGGCAGCGCAATTGGCTTCAAACTTGAAGCGGCGATCCAGCTGATTGACGGTGTTGAAGTGGACTTCATCACAAGCCAAGAGATCAAGCAAAAGCTGAAGCGCAACCCGCTAGCGATCGAATTCCGCGCGACCGGCCTGCGCCAGTTCCAAGAAGCTGCATTCATGACAGGCTATGCATACCTAGGTAAATAACACCGACGTATACATCGAAAAAGCCAGCGATGCTGGCTTTTTACTGGCGGTAGTTCTTCCTCTTCCTTAATTTATACAGCGTCAGGATTAGCAATGCACTGACGACGACAGAAACAACAACAAACACATAGATAAGTAAATTGGTACTCTTCATCCACCTCAATAAATGAAAAGCGCCAAAAAAGAGAAGAAAGTAACCACCGATCACGGTGAATAACTTGTAAAATTCGACCTCACTGACTTTCCTAAGCATCACTGATCGCTCCTATTGCTATATCCAAGCCACCTCAAAAAATCGGTCATTTGGAATACGTTACAAGTATGGTGCGTCCTGCCGGTTTTGCCTCACCCCTGAGTAAATACTTTATATCCAATCAGTTAAACTCGCTGTGATAGGTGCCTTCCAGATACAAAATCGAACAAATAGTCACCAATATACATAGTGTTAAATACGTGCTTTTACATTTCATGCTCTGTGCTCAGCCTCGCAGCTTTACTATTTCGGTTTACCTATACTGATCAACAAGGTAGCGCGATTTATCATTCTCTGGCTTCAATCACTTGCTTGAAAACAATAGGAACGGACTTCAGATGGATAAGGTGTACGATTATATCGTTGTCGGTGGGGGCATAGTTGGAGTATCAACAGCTTGGCAGCTCAAACAACGCTGTCCCAGTGCATCCATTATCGTCATCGAAAAAGAAGGCCAGCTCGCCTCGCATCAAACCGGCCATAACAGCGGAGTGATCCACGCAGGAGTCTACTATGAGCCAGGAAGCCTGAAAGCCACCCTGTGCAAAGCCGGGGAAAAAGCGACCAAAGCTTTTTGTATCGAACACCACATTCCCTTCGAACAATGTGGCAAGCTATTGGTGGCCACCGATACCGCCGAGCTGAAGCGGATGGAAGCCCTTTATGAACGTTGCCTGGCCAATGAAATTGAGGTGGTACACCTTAGCCAAGAACAGCTGAAGCAACAGGAACCCAATATCTCTGGCCTTGGAGCCATGCTGGTAAAAGCAACCGGCATTGTGGACTACAAGCAGATCACAACCAAGATGGCCGAATTATTTGTCCGACTCGGCGGTGAAATTACCAAACGCACTGAAGTCAAAGCGGTTGAAGAAAAACCGGATAGCGTTGTGATTGAGTGCAAGAGCGATGGTCAGCCTTTTCAGTTAAAAGGAAAATTCTTAATCAGTTGTGCTGGTTTGATGGCTGATAGGCTCACCCGGATGATGAATATCGATACCGACTTCCGAATTATCCCCTACCGAGGAGAATATTACCGCTTAGCCCCGCAGCACAACCATATCGTGAATCATTTAATTTACCCAATTCCCGATCCTGACTTGCCGTTTCTCGGTGTGCACCTCACCCGAATGATTGACGGCAGCGTTACTGTTGGCCCCAACGCTGTACAGGGTTGGAAGCGGGAAGGATACAGTAACATTAACTTCAGTATCAGAGACACGGTAGACATGCTGAGCTATGCCGGGTTCTGGAAAGTTACCTTTAACCACCTAAAGGCTGGCCTAGCTGAAACCAAAAACTCTTGGTGGAAACCTGGCTACCTCAAACTGGTGAATAAATACTGCCCGCAACTCACAACTGCTGATTTACAACCCTATCCAGCGGGGATCCGTGCTCAGGCAGTGCGAAGTGATGGCACCCTAGTCCATGATTTTCTCTTTGCTGAGAGTCCGCGCAGCCTTCATGTCTGCAATGCCCCCTCTCCAGCAGCGACTTCAGCAATCCCTATCGGCAGCTATATTTGTGACAAGGTACAAGCTGCATCCAATCCTGTTAATGTCGCTGCCCGGCAACGCCGCGATCCCGTATCGGCTTAACAAGGGCACAGCTTGGCCTATAACGCATTGTGGCGTTTGGCGCGCTGGCGAAGTAAGCTTCGAGCCAGATCTCTTTCGTATTCCGTGTGGGATTGATATCCCAGCACCTGCCATGAGTAATCGGCTTGGTAGCCATGCACGACAGTGGCTAGGAAATCGCGGCGAGTTTCGACAATCATTTTATTAATCATAGATTTAAGTTTGTTCATTGTAATAGCTCCTTGTTTGATTTGCTCAAACAATACGCCCCGACTCGCGAAAGGAATTATTAAAACTTATCAACTATTAGTACTATTCCTTCAAAGCATTCCCTTTAGGCCTTACTCCAGTACTATATTAATAAATAATGGTACTTTTCCTTTACTATCGAGCCCGATGTTTATGCAACAAGCGACTATCGAGAAAGTCATGCAGCGCCAAGGCTATTCATGGCGATACCGCAAGATTGAAGAGCGATACAAACACGACGAATGGCACTTCCACCAGGAATATGAATTAGTTATCCATCGCCATTTTCGGGGTAAGGGATTTATTGACCATTACGAAGGTGAGTTTGGCAATTATACTATGGTGTTGATTGGCCCCGGCTTGCCACATCGTTTTGTCGAAGTGCAAACAACAGCAAGCCCATTGTGTGAAACCCATGTTATCTGGTTCAGGAAAGAGTGGATCGCTAATATGATGTTCAGCTGTGTCGAAATGAGAAAACTCGAATCTTTGCTTAAGCGGGCCGAAAAAGGCATCGAGTTCTCTGAGAATACTTGCCGCCAAGTTCTGGCCTTATTGGAAGCTCTGCCTTCCCATTCGTCAATCGCCCAACTAGGTATTCTGCTCCAAGTACTTAGCGCCTTAGGCGGAGATAAAAGCAGTCGGACCTTGCTCTCCTATGCCCCGCAAAAAGAATACAATGCGGAGAAAGCAAGCCAAGAAAAGATCGAGAAGGTTTGCCAATACCTTGAAGAACACTTCAGCCAGGCCGTAACCTTGTCAGAGCTTGCAGCACATATGAACACTAGCGAAAGTAGCATTCACCGATTGTTTGCGGTTCACTTTAAGGAAAGTTTCAGCCAGTACTTAAAAAAGCTTCGCTTGAACCACGCAGCCGAGCTGCTCCAGACCACCAGCAAACCCATCGGCCTGATTGCAGAAAGCGTCGGCTACCGTAACCAGGTCAACTTCAACCGTCAATTCAAAGACTACAAGCAGATGACACCGCGCCAATACCGCAACAGCTACAAAATAAATGCTGCTGTTTGACGCACTGCAGAGCCAACAAACCCCGTACAAATCCTATTACGTTGGAAAAACCATAGTAATCGCCCCCGTATAACAAGCCGTGCGGCATTGGCCGCACCCATCGCAAGACTCATTGTCAACGGCTGGAACCTGCCCTTGCGCGATGGTAATAGCCTTATGCGGGCACTGTTCTGCACACAATTCGCAATATCCTGACAAGCGGTTGGCGCAGCGGGTCGAGAATTCAGGCCGCACTCCAATATCTGTTATCTGGGATGAAAGAGCCCGAGTTGGACACGCTTTCTGGCATTCGCCACACTGACTGCAATCATTATATTCAAGGTTTAACTGAGGTGATCCCCCCGGCCGCTCAATCACCTGTTGTGGACAAGCCTTTTCACAGGCGTCGCATGACTGGCAGACCTGAAGAAACAACGCCTCTTCAATAGCCCCCGGTGGACGAGGGACCGTGCGAACGACAGACGGCGCTTGCGCCTCTTTCTTTACGCGGTTTGCGCCGGAGAATAAGCCCCGTAGCAAACCGCGCCGGCTTACCGTGTAATGCTCCAGGCAAGCTTTGTAATATCGCTCGTCACGCTCGGCCATTAGAAATACACCTTTTTCTCTACCGCCGAAATAGCCAACGCCTCTGCGATATACGCAAGCCATTGCTCGGCCATACCGCCAAGCAGTCGGTACGACTGGGTGCTGGCATTGGCCTGCATCAGCTCAAGATAGCGGGGTGCCCACGGCAGCAAGTGATCAGACAGCAGTAACTTAATCGCTTCGCTATCTTCCGCCTCTGCCAGTTTTGACATAGCCATCAGCATCAGGCCGAATTGATCTTCAGGCTCACGCATCCCTGTATCTAGCGACATATCTTTATCGGCTAGGAAACGACGATAGTCGAGCGTCGTTGTACCAAAGATCACCTGCTCTTTGTCTAAATAGACCGAACCCCATGGCGGTGCTGGCATCACTTCACAGCCTTCAAATAACTTCTGGAAGTCCATCGCAAGCTCTTCTGCCCCATCCGCATTAACCGCCTGGAGCAACTCTGCAAACGGTGAGCCCTCTTGCTCGTCACTATCAGCAATCATCTGACAAACCTGTCGGTTCGTTTCGTGGGTCAGTGGATAGTAAAAAAAACTCCCCAGAATACGAGCGATGGTCGAAATATGCTCCATGGTCACAGTTACCTCCCAAAATTTATAACTAATGGTTCCGAATTTCATAATCAAAAGAGGAAGAACCACTTTAGTTTTCGATTCAACACTTTCGATAAAAGATAGCCGATGGCTAACACGGAAAATATGCTTTAGGACAAACTTTTATGGTTACACCAATATTCCATTACTATCGCAGTAATTCATTACTTCCTATTCTGTTAATACGCTTCCAATAATCGGCTAGACATTATTTTATTTACTCTCCATATATTCACCATACTGATTTGTAAGAAAAAATCACCACTTTCAAATTTGTATGATGAATATCACACTATTGGACATTTTATACTGCCATCGAATTAATCCGGACCGTTTATTGATAAAAAACAAAACTAAACCCGGATAGCCAATTGATTATCACGATAGAACGCTACCACCAAAGTAGTGTGGATAACTAAAATATAGAGAATGTCGTGCTATGAAAAAAAAGCTCAAACAGCTCCTCTCACCTGCATTCAGCCGTCGTGATTTCATGAAATCCACGTCTGCGGTAGGCGGGCTGGCAGCCGTTGCCGGTAGTATTACCCTACCTTTTAAATCATCTCCTGTTGCCGCGGCAACGACACCGTCCGAAGAAAAAATCGTCTGGAGTGCCTGTACCGTGAACTGCGGTAGTCGCTGTCCATTGCGGATGCATGTCGCTGACGGCGAAATCAAATGGGTTGAAACCGATAACACCGGTGATGACGAATACGGAAGCCATCAAGTCCGTGCCTGCTTGCGTGGCCGCTCTATGCGCCGCCGGGTATACAATCCTGACCGCCTAAAATACCCAATGAAGCGGGTTGGCAAACGTGGTGAAGGCAAATTCAAGCGTATCAGCTGGGAAGAAGCCTACGATGAAATCGCCAACAACCTTACCCGTATCCGCAAAGACTATGGTAGCGAAGCCGTATACCTAAACTATGGTACCGGTACGCTAGGTGGCACGGTTACCAAATCTTGGCCACCGGGCGGTACTTTGATTGCCCGCCTGATGAACCTGTCTGGCGGCTACCTAAATCACTATGGTGATTACTCAACCGCACAAATCGCAGCTGGCCTGAATTACACCTACGGCGGCTGGGCAAGCAACAACAGCTTCTCTGATTTGGAAAATACCAAGCTAATTGTCCAGTTTGGCAATAACCCGGCCGAAACCCGTATGTCTGGCGGAGGCTTGATCCACCACTTGATGGAGAGCAAAGCGCGTTCCAATGCCAAGATGATCATGATTGATCCGCGCTATAACGACACCGCAGGTGGCCGCGAAGATCAATGGATCCCAATTCGCCCCGGCACTGACACCGCATTGGTCGCCGCCATAGCCCATGTATTGATCACCGAAAACATGGTCGACCAGCCTTTCCTGGACAAATACTGTGTCGGTTACGATGAGAAAACACTGCCTGCCTCAGCCCCTGCCAACTCTGACTACAAGTCATACATTCTTGGCAAAGGCGAAGATGGCATAGAAAAAACACCAGCATGGGCATCGCCTATTACCGGTATTCCCGTCGATATTATCGTCAAACTGGCTCGCGAAATTGGCCAAGCCAAACCTTGTGCCATCTTCCAAGGCTGGGGGCTGCAGCGTACCGCCAACGGTGAAATCGCTTCCCGCGCAATTGCCATGCTGGCGCTGCTAACGGGTAACCTCGGGATCAACGGTGGTGGCTCGGGTGCCCGCGAATCTGACTACAATATCCCGTTTGTTCGCTTTCCGATCCCAGAAAACCCTGTTAAAACCTCTATCTCCATGTTCCTGTGGACCGACGCGATTGTGCGTGGACCTGAGATGACAGCCACCAAAGACGGTGTTCGGGGCAAAGACAAGCTCGATGTGCCAATCAAGTTCATCTGGAACTATGCGGGCAACTGCCTGATCAACCAGCATTCAGACATCAACCGTACCCATGACATCCTGCAGGACGACAAAGCCTGTGAAATGATCGTTGTGATTGACAACCACATGACCTCATCGGCCAAGTATGCCGATATCTTGCTGCCGGATTTGACTACCTCCGAGCAAGCCGACTTCTGTATGGATACCAAAGCTGCCAACATGCCTTACTTCATCTATGCCGACAAAGCCATCGAACCGCAATTCGAAGCGCGCGGCATTTATGAAATGTGTACTGAAATCGCCAAGCGGTTGGGTATCGAGAAAGAATTCACCGAAGGTCGCGATCAGCAAGGTTGGCTGGAGCACCTCTACAAGTTAACGAGAGAGAACGATCCATCATTGCCTGATTTCGAAACCGTCAGGAAACAAGGCATTGTGAAGCGCCGCGATCCAAACGGCCACTTCGTGGCTTACAAAGCCTTTAGGGATAACCCAGAGCAGAATCCACTTTCTACCCCATCGGGTAAAGTGGAAATCTATTCGGAACGCCTGGCCAACCTCGCTAAGGAATGGGAACTGCCTGAAGGTGACGTTATCCACCCGCTTCCAGTCCACGTATCAACCGCAGAAGGCTGGGATGATCCGAACCGCAGTAAGTATCCACTACAGCTAACGGGCTTCCACTACAAGGCACGCTGCCACTCGACGTATGGCAATGTCGACATTATCAAAGAAGCCGCACCGCAAGAGATGTGGATGAACCCAGTTGATGCTGAGCAACGCGGCGTCAAGAACGGCGACCTTATCCGTATCTTCAACGACCGCGGTGAAGTGCACATCAATGCCAAAGTCACCCCGCGCATGATGCCGGGTGTGGTTGCCCTTGGTGAAGGCGCTTGGTATGCCCCGGATGGCCAGAAGGTCGATCACGGCGGCTGTATCAATGTGTTGACCACCCAGCGCCCTAGTCCGCTGGCGAAAGGCAACCCGCAGCACACCAACTTGGTGGAAGTACAACTGGTGAATAAGGCATAAGGTTTAAACCATGAAACAATACGGTTTTTATATTGATTCAAGCAAATGCACCGGCTGTAAAACCTGTCAGCTGTCGTGCAAAGACAACAAAGATCTGGATGTCGGCGTCAACTATCGCCGCGTCTACGAGTACTCCGGCGGTAACTGGATTAAAGAAGGCGAAACCTTCCGACAGGATGTGTTCTCCTACTACCTCTCCATCGCCTGTAACCATTGCGACGAACCGGCCTGTGCCAAGGTCTGCCCATCGGGCGCCATGCACAAGCGCAAAGAAGACGGCCTGGTGGTGGTCAACGAAGATGTCTGCATCGGCTGCCAGTACTGTTCTATGGCCTGTCCTTACGGCGCTCCGCAATACGATGCCGACAAAGGCCATATGACCAAGTGTGACGGCTGCTACGAGCGTGTTGGCCAGGGCCTAGAGCCAATCTGTGTCGGCTCTTGTCCACTACGTGCATTGGAGTTCGGCCCTATTGACGAGCTCCGTAAGAAATACGGCACCAACGCTGATGTCGCACCACTGCCGTCGTCACTAAAGACCAAACCAAACATTGTCATTAAACCAAATCGTCATGCCCGCCCAACCGGCGATCGCAGCGGTTTCCTAGCAAACCCTAAGGAGGTATAAGATGGCTTGGCATGAATGGCCCCTGATCCTATTTACCGTGCTGGCACAAACTGCAGTTGGTGCTTATCTGCTGCTCGGTGGCGTAATTCTGAAAGGCAAGCTTTGCGTCGGCGCTAACTACCGCCTGAATCAAGCGATGTTCTTCCTCTGGGTACTGATGGGACTGGGTTTTGCCGCGTCGACCATGCATCTGGGTAGCCCACTGCGTGCTTTCAATGCCCTCAACCAGGTGGGTAGCTCTTGGCTATCCAATGAAATCTTCACTGGCAGCGTGTTCTTTGCTCTTGGTGGCGGTTACTGGTTGCTGGAGATGCTGGACAAAGGCAACGAAGCGCTGCGCAAGCTGTTGCTCGCTGCCGGTATGCTAGTGGGTATCGCCTTTATGTACTCCATGATCAAACTGTACCTGCTTGATACGGTACCGACCTGGAATACGGTTTATACCCCTATTGCCTTTGTGATGACGATGCTGACATCTGGCCTTATCTTTGGCCATCTGCTGCTAACTGGAGCCCAGCACAAAATGGCAGGCCTGGACCGTATTTTGCCATTTGTTGGCTCTTTGGCGGTTGCCATTAGCCTGACAGCCTTGGTCAGCCAGCTTATCGGGCTGGGGGATATTCAAACTTCGGTGACCACCGCTTCTGAGCTCATTCCTAACATGGCTCAATTACAGGTTATCCGTGTCGGTCTATTGCTTGGCGCACTCGCAGTGTGGTTTATCCCTAACCTGATGAACAGCCGGCCTGGCGTACCTGTGATGGTGGTGAGCTTTGGCTTGGTATTCCTCTCCGAGCTGGTTGGCCGCGGTATTTTCTACGGCCTTCACATGACGGTGGGCATATAATTACTGCTACTATTCGGCACTAAATAAAACGGGAGCCTTGGGCTCCTGTTTTATTTTCTGGGCAGAACAAAAAATTGTAAAGATTGTAAATGTCATTCTGATCTTTCACTTTTCACGCGTAATATCAATAAAAACTATTCTCATTTGTTATTAGATTGCATTTGTTGGCTATCTTTCCGCATCTAGATTTTTAAGGTTCGTTATGACTCGCTTTACCACCGCATTAAAATCCGCACTTCTCGTGGGAGCAATGACTCTCAATTTCCCGGCGCTAGCTGAATCAATTACCGTGAAGCACTCATTGGGTACGACAACCCTTGAGCAAACACCACAGCGCGTGGTGGTTGTCGGCGGCCATGGAAGCCTTGATACCCTGAACCGGCTAGGCATCGAGCCTGTTGGCGCAGTAACGACCATGCTGCCGGAATACCTTAGTGATTACAGTGAGAAAGCGACCCATATCGGTAGCATGAAAGAAGCCAACTTTGAGCAAATCTTCACCCTAAAGCCTGATGTGATCATTGCCGAAAGCCGTATGGTCGACGCCTATCCTACCCTGTCCCAAATAGCACCGACCGTCATGCACGTCGTCGAGAACGGCAGCTACTGGGAAGACACCAAGAACAACTGGCGTATGCTGGGCAAGATCTTCGACAAAGAAGCAGAAGCCGAGCAGTTGATTAAGGACACGGAAGCTGAGATGGCTGAAGTGCGCAAGCAAGTTCAGGAGAAAGGCCTGAAAACCCTGGCGGTAATGAACAGCGGTAACAACATTTCTATGTTCGGTGAAGTCAGTCGTTTCTCTGTGCTATTTGACGAGTTCGGTTTCAAGCCAGCCCGGGCTTCTGACAGCCAGAACCCGCACGGTAACCTGATCTCATTTGAATTTATTGCCGATGCGGCGCCTGATGTGCTGTTTATTCTGGATCGCGAAAGCGCGATTGGCCAGAGCTCGGGCAAAGCGCAACAGCTGTTTGATAACCCACTGATCAAGAGCACACCGGCATACAAGAACAACCGCGTTGTATTCCTTAACCCAAGTGCATGGTACCTCACCATCGCTGGTGCTAACGCTACAGAAATCATGATTGATGATGCACGTAAAGCGGTAACTTCAACTCAATAATGTATTTCAGCCCGGCAATAGCCGGGTTACTCTCATATGCCTAATAAAAAATTATTCTGGGCTGTACTGGCCCTCCTCCCAGTCGCGGTTATCTCAGTGTTCATTGGTGTAGCCAATATTAACCTGCACAGCTTGCTTGCCGGAGACGAGCACACCCTGTCGATTCTGTTTGCTAGCCGCCTGCCTCGCCTTTTAGCTATCTGCCTGGCCGGTGCGGGCTTAAGTGTCGCTGGTTTAATCATGCAGCAAGTCTGCCAGAATCGGTTTGCCTCCCCTTCCACAACCGGCACCATTGATTGTGCAATGCTCGGCTATGTCATGGGGATTGTCTTCTTTGCCGGAGCCAATCGTTGGATCAGCCTTGGGGTTATCCTGATTTTTGCGCTGATCGGTACTTTACTGTTTGTCCAATTCCTGCAGCGGTTACAGTTCAAAAATGCTGTCTTGGTACCGCTGATCGGCATTATGTATGGTAACGTCATCTCTGCAATGACCACCTTCATTGCCTACCGCTATGATCTGGTGCAGTCAATGTCGGCGTGGACAGTCGCCAACTTCGCATCAGTACTGCAAGGTAACTATGAGTTTCTCTACCTTGCCCTACCGGCTTGTATCGTTGCCTACTACTACGCGAGTCAATTCAGCGCTGCCAGCGTTGGGGAAAGCTTTGCCAAAAATATCGGGTTGGATTTTCAGAAAATTGTTTTTATCGGTGTATTGGTTGTCGCCATCCTCTCTTCGACTGTGGTTATGATCGTCGGGGTGATACCTTTCCTAGGGTTAATCGTCCCTAACCTGGTCGCTATTTTTATGGGGGACAACATGCACCGCAACCTACCATGGACTGCCTACTGGGGTGTGGTGATGGTATTGGCCTGCGATATTCTTGGCCGTTTAATTATCTTTCCGTATGAAATGCCAATTTCGATGATCATCAGTATCTTCGGCGGTGCGGTCTTTATTGCTCTGGTTCTGAAGGACAAATCCAATGCGTGACAGTATTAAAGTTTCCCTACTTGCGGTACTGGGAGTGCTCATTACTGCCTACTTCATTGGTCAAGGCCTCAATGCCCAAAACTATCAGTTTTTCCTTTCGCTTCGCTTGCCGAAAATTATGGCCATTGTACTGGCGGCCATCGCGATTTCGACTTCGTCGCTGGTATTCCAGACCATTACCAATAACCGGATCCTGACGCCTTCAATCCTCGGCTTCGATTCGCTCTACGTGATGATCCAGGTCATTATCGTGGTGATGTTCGGCAGCATGAGTGTGTGGTTTGCCGATGCGAAAATTAATTTCCTACTCACGACATTAATCATGAGCGGCTTTTCCATGTTGCTGTTCACCCTGTATTTTCGCCGGGCAAATAGCAACGTGTTCACCCTGCTGTTGATTGGCATTGTCTGCGGTAGCTTGTTCAGCAGCATTTCCAGCTTCTTTACCATGATTCTGGACCCGAACGAGTTCGCCAACCTGCAAAACACCATGTTTGCCAGCTTCAATAACGTCAATGGTGAGCTGGTTTACTGGTCGATGATACCGCTAGGTCTTTGTTTGGCATACCTGTACACGCTTTCCAATAAGCTCGATGTGTTCTGGCTGGGTACCGACAATGCCAAAAGCCTAGGGGTCGATACCCACAAGGTCACGATGCAGGTCATGATGGTGATCACCTTAATGGTGGCTATCTCAACCGCTTTGGTGGGGCCGGTACTGTTCTTCGGTCTGATCGTGGTCAGCTTGACCCGCCAGCTATTCCAGAGCTACCACCACCGCTTCTTGATGCTGGCAGCCAGCACCCTGTCGGTTGTGCTTCTGGTCGGTGGCCAATGGTTGATTGAAAAAGTCTTTGCCTTCGATACGACCATCAGTGTCATCATCAACTTTGTTGGTGGCAGCTACTTCCTCTTTCTTCTAATGCGTAACAAGTTTTGATTTATCATGATTAAGTTAACTGGACTCTCTAAGAAATATAACGATACCTTGGTGGTTAGCCAGGCTAGTGCCCTGTTTCCATTAGGAGAAGTAACGTCCATCATTGGCCCAAACGGCGCTGGTAAAAGTACTCTCCTTTCGATGGCCAGCCGCTTAACAGAAAGCGATGCCGGAGAGGTACTTATCGCCGGCAAACCGCTTTCGCAATGGGATACCCAGGAGCTGTCCAAGCGCCTGGCTGTATTACGCCAGTCGAACAACATCAACATGCGATTTACCATTCGTGAATTGGTTGCCTTTGGCCGTTTTCCCCACAGCAAGGGCCGCCTGACAAACGAAGACAACCGCGTTATCGATGAGGCTCTCGAGCACCTGGATATCACCCATATCCAGGACAAGTTCCTCGACCAGCTCAGTGGGGGCCAGCGCCAAATGGCGTTCATTGCCATGGTAGTCGCACAAGATACCGACTACATCTTCCTCGATGAGCCGCTGAATAATTTGGATATCAAGCACTCGGTGGAGATCATGCAGACTATCCGCCGCCTTGCCCACAAGATGAACAAGGCCGTTGTTATCGTGATCCACGATATCAACTTTGCTTCTTGCTATTCAGATAATATCGTTGCGATGCGCAAAGGCGAAGTGATCAAGAGCGGTAAGGTAGAGGAAGTCATCCAGCAGGCAATTATGGAAGATATCTACAATATCCCATTCAAGATCCAAGAGGTCGATGGCAGCCGTATCTGTATGTATTACGGCTCTTGACGCACCTACAATTAAGGCGGCATTTTCGCCGCCTTAACACACTTTTCAGCCTTGGGCCTCTTTCTCTGCATCCTGTTTTTTAAGCACCTTGTGACCATCCTCCGTCACACCCTGCTTCCAGTAACTACTGAAGTAACACATTTTACGATCCCCCCCTCTGTCCGCAGTAATGTAACTGCGGATCGACCGCATTTCACTGAACTCACAGGCGCACCACACGGCCAAATCGGTACCATCCAGAGCTAGTGCTTTGACGCCATCGGACAGCGAGCCGTCGCCACTGATATTAACAACTAGCTCCATCCCCTCAGGAAGCGCCAGAGGCTGTACATCAGCCACTGTCGGTACGTCCAAGACCACATAGCCGGATGCACTGGCTGGCAACAACGCCAGTTTGCTTTGCAGCGCCGTTTGCGCCGTCATATCTGCCACCAGCAAGAAACGATCTGCAGCAACAGGCATCGCTTGAATCGGACGCGGGCCAACCAAAGAGATAGCGTCACCGACTTGCGCTTTAAGCGCCCAGCGAGAGGCGTAGCCACCGATTTCTGGCGTGATATCACCTCCTACTTCTGCTAACTCATGCTTGGCAATATCAATCGTTATCGTGCCAGCAGCACCCTCAGAAACAGCTTGATAGCCCGACACCGTAAAGGTGCGCATCATGGGTCTTTGCCCCTCAGGTAACTCACTGATATCCGTGCCGCCGTCAGCAGTAAACAGGAGCTTCACATATTGGCCTACACTGTCTTGAGAAAAATGGTGGCTCCCTTCACCGCCAAGCGTCAAACGGATCATATTCGGGGTGACAAGCTCGTTACCCACAACAGACAGTTGTTTTGGGTCCATCTTTGGACTCATCGCCTGGGCCATGGCATACTCCAAGTTAAAAGTGATAATGATATTGATTATCACTCATAAGGCTGTATTACTTCAACTTAAAGTTGGCCACCATCGCATTTAATTGACTATTGGTAACCGCAAGTTGCTCAGTACTGGCGACCGAGTCATCAGCGTTGCGATTAAGCTCGTTGATCATATCGTGAATGGCTATCATGTTCTTGTTCACTTCTTCCGTCACTACACTCTGCTCGTTGGCTGAAGTGGCAATCTGAGTGGTAAGATCGTTAATCTGACTAATGGAGTTAGTCATTGATTCCAAAGAGGCCATCACATTTGCTGTGTGCTCAACAGTTTGGGCGCAACTTCCCTTCGTCACATCCATCGACTGAACTACTACTGATGTCGCCTTACGTAAATCCGATAGCATGGTATCGATTTCAGACGTACTCTGCTGCGTTCTCGCCGCCAGTGCTCTAACCTCATCGGCAACGACTGCAAACCCCCTTCCCTGCTCACCAGCACGAGCCGCCTCAATAGCAGCATTAAGCGCAAGTAAGTTAGTTTGTTCGGCAATTTCACCTATCACATGGAGTACCGCATCGATTTTCTCGAAATCCTGACTCATGGTCTGTATAGATACCGACATACTTTCCACTTCCGTCGATAGTTGATTCACACTACTAGAAGCCACCTTCACGACATCTTTTGATTTTTCCGCTTCGGCATTGGTCGCATGGGTAAAGTCTGCAGCCCGATTGCCGCTATCCGCGACAGACTCCGCCGTTGCGCTCATTTCATTGATGGCCGTTACCACTTTCTCCGTTTCCTGAGTGTGGCGGGTGAGTAAGGACTTGTTGGAATCCGCTTTATCTTTCAGTGCTGCCACTTCATGCTGGATCGCCTGGCTTGACTGAGAGACTTCCAGCATCATTCTTTGCAGGTTTTCGATAAAATGGTTGATGCCCGAGGCAATCTTGCCCAAATCATCATTGCTGTAGACATCCAGTCGCCGGGTGAGATCCGCATCTCCCCGAGATAGACCAACAATAATGCTGCGCAGCGTGCTGAGATGTTTGAAAATAGTATTGATAAAAAGGACGCTCAGCGGAATGGAAATCAACGCCACCAGTACCAGCGCCATGGTAATGCTGCCGCTCAAGGCGTTGGTATTTTGCTGGATGTAACCACGATCAATGTAACCCGTCAGCGTCCACTGGCTATCGCCAACAGCAAAACGGTTGGTATACGGAATAAGATCGCCATCAATGCGATTACTAAAGACCTGTGTTCCTCTGCTATCTTCCAGATCGAAGTAACTCCCCGCAACAGAAGACTGCGACAGTAACTGTTGGGTGTTTCTCAAATCAAGATAAAAAATATCACCGCCATTGCCTCTGGGTACAGTAATGGATATCAATGGAATATCATTTTGATAAAAAATATCACTAACGCTTGTCCCACTGGTGCTATTTACCAGCTGAATGTAATGACTGGCTTCGGATTCATCATCAATGCGCCCTTTATCGGTAATGACAAAATCAGCTATCACTTTTGCTGCCGCATAAAACCCAGCTCGCTCTGTAACTTCTTGGATACTGGTAATATCTAGACTAATGTTCTCTGCAATCAATACCTTGTTACGAATATCATCATACAGCTTATCTTTGACCAAGCTAATCTGAGTATTAATACTTTCAGCATCACTGTCAAAAATATAGCGGCTGAGATAATAATTGACACTGAAGAATGAGGTAACCACAGTTGCTATTAATATAGCTATCAAAGTGATAATTATTTTTACTTTAAATGATAGTTTATTTGCCATATGTTATCCCTGTTTTGGCAAGAGTTTGATACAAGAAAAAACCCATAGACAAATGGGCATAAAGTACCATACATGCAGAGCCACAAAATAAATGTCGGTTTGATCGATAAATAAAAAAAAGGCCCGAAAGTCGGGCCAAACATTGGTAGGTATATACACTATTTTTTGTGTATAAGGACTTATTATTTGTTAAAAAATGCGCGCTTCAGTGCCATTTCCAGGCCACGAACTTCCGCCAAACCTTTCAGGCGGCCAATGGCTGAATATCCTGGGTTGGTTTTCTTTTTCAGGTCATCCAGCATCTGGTGACCATGGTCCGGACGCATCGGAATCAAGCGGGTATCACCTGACTCCTCACGGCGCTGCTCTTCTTCCAAGATAGCCATTACGACATTGTACATATCCACATCGCCATCAAGGTGAGCGGCCTCATGGAAGCTCAATTGGTTTTCTTCACGCTGCGTTGAACGCAAATGAGTGAAATAAATACGGTCACCATGTTGTTTGATCATGTTAACCAAGTCATTGTCGCCACGGACACCGTAAGAGCCAGTACACATGGTGATGCCATTGTTCTTGCTTGGTACTTCTGTTGTCAGCCAATCAATATCTTCAATGGTCGAGACAATACGCGGCAAACCAAGGATCGGTCGCGGTGGATCGTCGGGATGCACTGCCATCTTCAGCCCTGTGGCATCGCACACCGGCATCAACTCACTCAAGAAGTGCTTCATATGCTGACGAAGCTTATCTTTATCAATGCCAGCATAACGGTCAAGCTGCGCCTGAAACTCCTCAAGGGTATATCCTTCTTCAGCTCCCGGCAGGCCGGCAATAATGTTGCTCGTCAACTGAGCCACAGCCTCTGCAGACATGGCATTGAAATATTCCTGGGCCTCAGCTTGTTCCTGCGCAGAGTACTCTTCTTCAGCACCCGGACGTTTTAGAATAAATAATTCAAATGCTGCAAACGCAATTTGATCAAAACGTAACGCTTTAGAGCCATCCGGCATTTCAAATTCCAGATCGGTGCGCGTCCAATCTAATACCGGCATAAAGTTATAACAAACCGTATCAATACCGCATTCTGCCAAGTTACGTAGTGTCTGCTTATAATTATCAATCCACTGTTGGTAATTACCTGTTTGCGTTTTTATTTCTTCATGAACAGGCACACTTTCAACAACAGACCAAGTTAAACCTTTTTCCTCAATTATTGCTTTGCGCTTTAGAATTTCTTCTACGGTCCAAACTTCACCGTTTGGAATATGATGCAATGCATTTACAATTCCCGTAGCGCCTGCCTGACGAATATCATCAAGCGATACAGGATCATTAGGGCCATACCAGCGCCAGGTTTGTTCCATGACAATCACCTTTTATAGACACACTTAACCCGCTCAAAAATCTGAGTTAAGTACTTTACAATTTAGAATGCACAATTACGTAAAATAACTGCTTTTAAAGAGGCCAATAAAGACTCATTGGCCTAATTGAATTTGTCGGCGGTTTATTTTTCACCACCAAGGAGAACTACCGGATTCGAGCTAAATAAGTAGCCATCAAAATTCGGATCATCAATATCAGAAAGTTCTAACAGGCGTTGTTTCACATTCTCAAGGTGTTGCCACATGGCATTTTTCGCTGCAATCGGATCTTTGCGCTGCATTGCTGCTAATATACGCGCATGATCCTCAAGCCACTCCTGACGGTATGCTTGGTCAATAATGTGCGAGTGCAGCTTCTTCCACATCGGGCTTTGCTCACGTCGCTCCCAAGATTGCTTAAGCATATCGACCAATACTGAGTTTTGCGTGGCTTCGGCAATGCACATATGGAACTGTTCATCACCGATACATTCTTCGGCCCCTGAGGCAATCTCACTGCGCTCAAGATCCAGTGCCGCACGCATCTTCACAATATCACCCGGTGTCACCTGGATAGCGGCAAACTCGGCAATGTTACTTTCAAGCAACTGTCTGGCCTGCAGCATTTCGAATGGACCCGCATCGTCGCTGATCACATTCTCCCGGCTATTGGAGTGACTAGGAATATTCAGGACATAAACCCCAGATCCCTTCTTCACCTCAACAAGATTTTCTAGTTCCAGCATAATGATCGCTTCACGGACTACCGTTCGGCTGACATTCAGTCGCTCAGCGATATCCCGCTCCGGCGGTAATCGGTCACCTACCTTGTAGCGTCCATCGATAAGTTCTTGTCTCAACACCAAACCAAGTTCTTGGTAAGGACGTTTCGGTTCAAAGGGCATCATGATGATATTGTCACTTTTTTCCATTGCACTTATTCGCCATCATAACGACCAAACTTAATTGGTCAACCTCTTAATGTAAAAGTGTGGCAACACTTTGATTTTTATGATTACAACAGCTGTTTTCTTTGCTTATTGTACTGCTTTGATACGCTCTACGATTTCGTTCAGCTCAGGATTAGATTTCTCCAATGCGTCATACATTGGCTGTACCGCCTCTACAAACGCTGTCTTATTCGGTTTAACGAAGGTTACGCCCATTTTCTCAGCTTTCGCACGCTCTTTGGCTTCTGATTCTGCCCATAGCTCTTTCATCACTTCCATTGAGCTCATCGCCGCCTGCTTCAATGCCGCCTGGTGTTCCTCAGAAAGGGCATCATAGGCTTTGGTCGAGATAACCAAAACATCAGGAACCATAGTGTGCTCGTCTAGGCTGAAGTACTTAGACACTTCGCTGTGGCGACTTAGGCTGAATGATGGAATATTGTTTTCTGCGGCATCAACAACACCTTGCTGCAGTGCTGTGTATAGCTCACCGTATGCTAGCGGCGTTGGGCTACCACCCAGTGCATTTACCATGGCAATCGCCGATGGGCTTGGCTGAACACGGATCTTCATGCCTTTCAGATCTTCAGGCGTATTGATTGGTTTAGAGGTGTAGAAGCTACGTGCCCCCGCATCATAGTAAGTTACACCAATGAAACCACTGTCACGGGAAGACGCTAGGATTTCCTCACCCACCTCACCTTCTTTCACGTTGTAGTAGTGAGTCTTGTCACGGAATAGGTATGGAAGATTAAATGCTGAGTAAGCAGGGGCAAAGGCTTCAAGCTCTGCAGCGTTGGTTTTTACCATTTCCAGTGCGCCATTCTGCATCAGTTCCATTGACTCACGCTGGGTGCCCAGCTGCGCATCAGGGTAAATGCGGATACGCACTTCGCCGTCTGTTAGTTTGCGGACTTCTTTCGCCATGTGATCCATTGCTTTATGCACAGCATGGTCGCGCGGGTGGTTATGACTTAGCTTGAAGGTCGTTGCTGCGTAAGCAGAAGCAGTAGCACCAAAAGTAAGGGCAGCACCGATCACTGCAGTAAGTACACTTTTACGCGTCATCATTGTTATATCTCCGTGGAATTGGTTGTCCATTGTGTAGGGTATTTCTTAAGTACGGGGCCAATATTGCGGCCAAATCAGAAAACCGTCAAAACAAAAAAGCAAATTGATTGACCAATATCACAATAAAAACCCTCAAATTGGTCAACCAATTCAATTGTGACTTGGGTCACGTGACTAAAAATCACACCATCTTATAATCTCCACAGAAAAAGCGCGTGCTTAAACATAGCTAGATGACGTATCTGCTTACATTGGTTTACCAATATACAACTCTGAGCATGCTTATTTATTGCAAAGGAACTAAAGATGAATAAATTGGTTGGTTACATAAATAGAGGGTTGGCGATGTTTACCGTGTCTCTCTCTACCTTCCTGGTGTTCTGTGTGATCTGGCAGGTGATCTCCCGCTATATCATTGGTAAACCAAGTACCATTACTGATGAACTGGCGAGATATCTATTTATGTGGGTAGCCCTTATTGGCGCGGCTTACACCACAGGCCTCAAGCGTCATCTTGCCATTGACCTACTAACCATGAAGCTCAGCGGCAAAAGAAAATTGTTCAATGAGATCTTCATTCAGCTGGCCATCGCCGTCTTCGCTTTTGTTGTTCTTGTATACGGCGGTACTAACCTCGCGCTCAAAACACTTTCAACCGGCCAGGTTACCCCTGCGCTTGGTTGGGAAATGGGCTACATCTACTTCTGCCTACCAATCAGTGGATCACTGATGATTTTCTATTCGGCACTTTTCGCCTTCGAAAAAATTAAACAACTGGTATCTGGCGATATCTGCATTGCCGACCCGCAGCAAAACTAAATAAGCAAATCCAGCGGTGAATCACTTTTTTGATTTCACCATTGAACAAGATTTTATAAGAAGGATTCCACAATGGAATGGCAAGTCATTCTCACCCTATTCGGAAGCTTCGGCGTGTTACTCGCGCTGGGGATCCCTGTATCATTCGCAATCGGTCTTTCATCGCTAGCAACCATTATGATGAGCTTGCCGCTCGAGCCGGCGATCGCAGTGGTAGCCCAGCGCATGGCGGCAGGCCTCGATAACTTTGCCCTACTGGCTATCCCGTTTTTCATCCTAGCGGGTAACATCATGAACCAGGGCGGTATCGCCATCCGTCTGATCAATTTCGCCAAAGTACTGGGTGGACGCCTGCCAGGCTCTCTTGCCCACGTGAACGTGATGGCAAACATGATGTTCGGCTCTATCTCTGGATCTGCGGTTGCCTCTGCCGCTGCCGTCGGCGGGACTATGTCGCCACTACAGAAAAAAGACGGTTACGACGAGCACTTCTCGGCTGCGGTTAACATCACCTCTTGCCCAACCGGCTTGTTGATCCCGCCAAGTAACACACTCATCGTATTCTCGCTGGTCTCTGGCGGTACCTCTATTGCTGCTCTGTTCCTAGGTGGTTACATCCCGGGGATCCTAATGGGTCTGAGTCTAATGATTGTTGCCGGTATCATTGCCAAGCGTCGTGGCTACCCTGTCGCTCCTAGACCCTCACTGGCTGTGGTATGGGATACCTTTATCAAAGCCATGCCTTCGCTATTACTGATTGTTATCATCATGGGCGGCATCATCGGCGGTATCTTCACTGCGACAGAAGCCTCGGCGATTGCGGTTGTCTATACCTTCGTACTAGCGGTTATTTTCTACCGTGAAGTGAAAATTCGTGACCTACCGAAAATCATCCTAGAGTCAGCGGTAACCACCTCTATCGTACTGCTGCTGGTTGGCGCTTCGATGGGCATGTCCTGGGCCATGGCAAATGCCGACATCCCATACATGATTGCCGATGCCTTGCTGGCTGTCTCTGAAAATCCACTGGTTATCCTGCTTATCATCAACCTTATCCTGCTGATTGTTGGTATCTTCATGGATATGACTCCAGCGGTACTGATCTTCACCCCTATATTCCTGCCAATCGCACTGGATATGGGTATCGACCCGGTTCACTTCGGTATCATGATGACCTTCAACCTTGCTATCGGTATCTGTACACCACCGGTGGGTAGTGCCCTGTTTATCGGTTGTTCGGTAGCAAAAGTGTCTATCGAGAAGATCATCAAGCCGCTACTGCCATTCTATGCCGCACTTATCGCAGCACTATTGGCCGTCACCTTTATTCCTCAGCTAAGCCTGTTCCTGCCTAACTTGGTTCTTGGCTACTGATTTTAGGGACTTGTCCCGCAATCTATAACACGCAGAAGACTTCCCTGATAAACCCGCCCACCAACTCCAGTTGGTGGGCCAAAGGAAAAAGAAAATGGACACAATTTCAAATACTCCACTCAACACAAACGTCATTCGCCCAACCTTTGATCGTTCAGTACTGAAAAGCCGCATCGTTCACTTGGGTTTTGGCGCTTTCCACCGCGCACACCAAGCCTTGTTTACCAACGAGATGCTAGAAAAAACAGGCTGCGACTGGGGAATCTGTGAAGTTAACCTGTTTGGCGGTGAAGATCTTATTACCCAGCTCCGTGCCCAGGATCATCTGTATACGGTGGCAGAAAAAGGTGCTAAGGCAACCGACGTCAAGCTCATTGCTTCGGTTACTGAGTCCCTTCACCCTAACTTTGAAGGCAAACGTGCAGTTCTGGAAAAAATGTCTGAAGAGCAAGTCGCCATTATTTCGATGACGATTACCGAAAAAGGCTACTGTGCGGATCCTGCCACTGGCCGTTTGGACAAGAATAATGGCCTGATTCAAGCGGATTTGGCCAACCCTCGCGAGCCGAGCTCTGCCATTGGCTACATCGTCGAAGCCCTGCGTATCCGCCGCGAGCTTGGCCTGAAGCCATTTACCGTGATGTCTTGCGATAACGTGCAAGAAAATGGCCATGTTGCCCGTGCAGCCGTTTTGGATTTCGCCAATTTGGTTGACCAGGAGCTAGCGAGTTGGATTGAAGCCAATGTGACCTTCCCATGTACCATGGTTGACCGCATTGTGCCTGCTGCTACACCTGAGACTCTGGCTGAAATCACCGAGCTGGTTGGTGTGGCTGACCCATGCGGTATTGCCTGTGAACCGTTCCGCCAGTGGGTGATTGAGGATAACTTCGTTAATGGTCGCCCTGACTGGGACATTGCCGGGGCTGAGTTCGTTGCCGATGTTGTACCGTTCGAAGAAATGAAGCTGCGTATGCTAAACGGCAGCCATTCATTCCTTGCTTACCTTGGCTATCTTGGCGGCTACAAGCACATCTCCGACACCATGACCAATGAGAGCTACCGCAGGGCTGCATTTGACATGATGATGCAGGCTCAGGCCCCTACCCTCACAATGCCTGAAGGTACCGATCTTGAAGCGTATGCCAAGCTGCTTATCGAGCGCTTTACCAACCCAAGTCTGAAACACCAGACATGGCAGATTGCAATGGACGGTAGCCAGAAAATTCCTCAGCGCATGGGCGGCTCGCTTCACCATCACTTGGCTGTCGGTACTGAGTACAAGTGGCTAGCCATGGGCATTGCCGGTTGGATGACTTATATCAGTGGTGTTGACGAGGAAAATCAAGAAATTGATGTCCGTGACCCAATGGTTGAGCAGTTCCGTGAAATCTACCAGCAATACGGCAAAGAGCCTGCGGTTGTTAAAGCCATCCTGAGCATCGAAGCCATTTTTGGTACCGACCTAATCAAAAACGAAGGCTTCGTAGAAGCCGTGACCAAGGCTTACCAGCTTATTATCAGCAAAGGCGCACGCGCAGCCGTTGCTTCTCTTTAACCGATATTAGACACTGGGCGATGGCTGTCGCCCGGTGTCACTTTGGAGCTTATGATGAAAGACTTTCTTTGTGACGACTTCTTGCTTTCCAATGAAATTGCGCGCGTGCTCTACCATGACTACGCCAAGGACATGCCAATCTATGATTACCACTGCCACTTGAATCCGCAGGAAGTTGCGCAGAACCGCCGCTTCGATAACATCGGTCAAATGTGGCTAGAAGGCGATCACTATAAATGGCGAGGCATGCGCTCTGCAGGTATTCCAGAGGCGCTTATTACCGGCAAAGAGTCCTCTGATTTTGATAAATACATGGCGTGGGCCAAAACCGTTCCACAAACGCTTGGCAATCCACTCTACCACTGGACTCACCTTGAGCTTCGTCGTCCTTTTGGTATCACCGGCAAACTATTCGGACCGGATACTGCCGAAGATATCTGGCACGATTGCAATGAAAAGCTAGCAAGCCCAGAATTTTCGGCACGCGGCATCATGAAACAGATGAATGTGGTGATGGCCGGAACAACCGATGACCCTATCCATTCATTGGAATACCACAAAGCAATTACCGAAGACGAGAGTTTCGATGTCGAAGTCGCACCAAGCTGGCGTCCAGACCGCGCCTTCAAAATTGAGCTGGATGGCTTTGCTGAATACATGCAACTTTTGGGGCAAGCGGCTGATATCGAGATCACCTCTTTTGCCGATTTACTCACCGCGCTGGATCGCCGCCTTGACCATTTCGCAGCCCATGGTTGCCGCGCGGCAGACCACGGTATCGAGATTGTCCGCTACGGCAAAACACCAGCCGAAACAGAACTTAACAAGATGCTAACCCGCCGCCTAGCGGGTGAAGTGCTTACTGAAGATGAAGTCGACCAATTCAGCACGGCCGTACAGGTTTGGCTTGGCAAGCAATACGCCAAACGTGGCTGGGTAATGCAGCTACATATTGGTGCCCAGCGCAACAATAGTACCCGTATGTTCAAACTGCTCGGTGCCGATGCCGGCTTTGACTCTATCGGTGATCGCCCGTTTGCCTTCCAGCTTGCTTCGCTGCTGGATGACATGGATCTGACCAACGAACTACCTAAGACTATTCTGTATTGCCTAAATCCCCGTGACAACGAGATGATGGCGACCATGATTGGTAACTTCCAAGGTGGCGGCATCGCAGGCAAAGTCCAGTTTGGCTCTGGTTGGTGGTTCAACGACCAGAAAGATGGCATGCAGCGCCAGATGGAGCAGCTATCGCAGCTTGGCCTACTCAGCCAGTTTGTCGGCATGCTGACCGATTCTCGCAGTTTCTTGTCCTATACCCGCCACGAGTACTTCCGCCGTATTCTGTGCAACATGATTGGTCAGTGGGTACTAAACGGTGAAGTACCTAACGACATCAACATGCTAGGCAAAATGGTTCAAGACATATGTTTCAGCAACGCTAAACGCTACTTCACCCTACCGGGAGAGCAAGCATGAAACGCATTGCCCTCATCGGCGAGTGCATGATTGAGCTAAATGGCGCGCCGTTTAGTGACATGCACCAAATATACGGTGGTGACTCCCTAAATACAGCAGTCTATCTGGCTCGTTCGGCAGGCAAATCCGCTGAAATCAATTATGTGTCTGCCTTGGGCTGCGATGCTATCAGTGATGGCATGATTGCCCGCTGGCAGCAAGAAGGTGTTAGTACCGATTTGGTACTGCGAGATAGTTCCCGCCAACCTGGACTGTATTTGATCCAGCTAGATGATCAAGGTGAGCGTACCTTCCTGTATTGGCGCAACCAATCGGCAGCCCGGTATATGCTTCAACACCCTGATTTTACTAAGATGGCAGATAATCTCACCAAAATGGACATGGTATACCTCAGTGGGATCAGCCTTGCCATTCTGCCGAAAGAAGACCGCCAGCAGCTTATTGGGCTGCTGCAGCTACTGGCGCGCACTGGTGTCGAGATCCTGTTCGATACCAACTACCGTCCAGCCTTGTGGGCATCAGCTGAACAGGCCCGTGAATGCTACCAGCAGGTGTTTTCATTCACGGCCTTGGCGCTTGTCACCAACGACGACGAAGCCAGCCTGTGGGACGATAGCAACGAAGAAGAGACCTTGGAAAGACTAAAAGCCGCAGGCGTTCGCCAAGCGGTTGTAAAAATGGGTGCCAAGGGTAACTACCACGAGGACTTCACAACCCAAACCCGCACATTTGTCGCTACCACACCGGTTAAGCAAGTGGTCGATACCACCTCAGCCGGCGACTCGTTCAACGCCGGTTTCATGGCGGGTCTAATAAACGGAAAATCCCCGGTGAAATGTTCGGAGCAAGGCCATTTATTGGCTGGCACTGTTATTCAACACAAAGGCGCGATTATCCCAGCCCAAGCGATGGCGCAAATCCAATTTAACAAACAAGAACCTGCTCTCTGTGAGCACTAAATAAGGAAGACTCAACAATGAGCACTACGGCACAACAACTTGCACAAATTAAAATCATCCCAGTGATCGCTATTGATCGTGCTGAAGATATTATCCCGCTGGGCAAAGCATTGGCTGAAAACGGCCTGCCCGCTGCTGAAATTACCTTCCGTTCTGATGCAGCCGCTGAAGCCATTCGCCTGCTTCGTGAAGCGCAGCCAGAGATGTTGATTGGAGCGGGTACGGTACTAAACCGAGAGCAAGCCATTGCGGCCAAGGAAGCCGGTGCAACATTTGTGGTTTCTCCAGGCTTTAACCCAAATACCGTTAAAGCTTGCCAAGAGCTAGGGATTGAAATTGTCCCAGGGGTGAACAATCCAAGCGCAGTAGAAGCAGCGATTGAAGTGGGCGTAACAACGCTAAAATTTTTCCCGGCGGAAGCTTCAGGCGGCATCAATATGGTGAAATCTCTGTTGGCGCCTTACACCCAAATCCAGTTCATGCCAACAGGTGGCATCAACGCCCAAAACGTCAATGACTACCTTGCAGTAGATCGTGTCTTTGCCTGCGGCGGTACTTGGATGGTAGATAAAAAGCTTATCAATGAAGGGCGCTGGGACGAGATCGGTCGTCTTGCCCGTGAAGCCGCTGACTTGGTGGGCTAATGTCTAGAACCAAACTGACTGTTAGTCAATTTGGTATTAATGTCAGGCTTCCCGTGGGAAGCCTTTCTTTTTCCGTCTCCTTTTTTCATCTCTGCTAAAGATTGCATCTCATGAAAATCGCTTTTCTCTACACGCTAGAGGCTAACAAAATATTGTTTCGCCCCTATATCAACCAATACCTTGCCGACCATAGCGTTACGATTAGCCACCATGTCAACGAAGAGCTGCTCAAGCAAGCCATGACAGATGGCCTGACACCGGGTGTCATCAAACACGTCCAGCAGCAAATACAGCAAATAGCCCAAGACGGCGCAGACATCATTATCTGTACCTGCTCAACTATTGGTGATGCTGCAGAGCAAACGGCGGATATAGCTAGCCAGGTCATTCGTGTTGATAGACCTATGGCGGAACATGCGGTACTTACGGGTAACATCCATGTTCTGGCGGCTCTCGAAAGCACGATAGAGCCTACCATTGCCCTGCTCAATCAATGTGCAAAGCAACTTAACCAATCTCCAGAGATTTCATGCACCGTGGTTCCCAATGCCTGGCAGCACTACGCGAAGGGGGATGCGATTCTGTATGCCAAAGCCATCGCAAGGCATGTTGAGCAAATTGGTGATTCCTGCGCGACCATCGTCCTTGCCCAAGCTTCAATGGCACCGGCAGTTGAATATGTTCATCACACATCCCCACCGGTTTTATCGAGCCCAGCATTGTGCTGCCGATACCTGTCCAAACTGGTCAAAGTCAAGAGATCTAAGTAGAGATTTACCATGTTAGAACTTAATTTCGCCCAGAGTGTTGGCTTATTTGCTTTTCTTGTCGGTGCTTCTGCTTTTCTCCATCAAAACGGCAACCGGTTTCGCCTACACCTGACAGTTTTCCAAGTTGTATTATGCAGCCATTTTATTTTAATGGGGGCATTCACTGCGGCGTTTGGCTGTGGGATCAGTGCACTAAGAAGTTATGCTTCGACCAAAACCAAATCCAACAAGGTAATGTGGTTCTTTATTACCCTGCTATGGCTAATGGGCTTGCCGAGTTTGCAACATATTTATGAATTGCTGACCATTTTTGGTGCCTCAGTAGCAACGTGGGGGTTATTCCAGACTGAAGGGATAAAGTTGCGTATACTCATTTTGTTCAATTCTTTTTGTTGGTTGGCGAATAATTTACTTCTGGGATCAATTGGTGGAACACTAATGGAGTCGACCTTTATTATTGTCAACTTATACACTATATCAAGAATGCTTACCTCAAGACGGACAGCTTAATATATTTTTGTTATTTTGCCATTTTATCAAAAAAGAACACATCCACCTCAAAATAAAAAGCACATCATCTTTAATTATGATGTGCTTTATTTTTAATAATTTTAATAGCTTTAGGTTTACTAACACACAAGAGTAGAAATATAAAATACAGAGATCTTTCAGTTAAGCCGTTTCTAAAATGGCCTTCAACAAGCCCTGATCGTGAGTCATGCCTGGAATAAAGGCTAATTTGTCAGCTGACATCTTTTGCTTATCTGCGAGCTGAATATGGTTAACAGTCCAGACAACACAACCATTGTCGAGATTAAACAAGCTACGAACTTGAGAATATAAACAGCCATCATCATACGCATCAGATACCGCAGCCGCCCTTCCTTGCCATGCCCCCATCACCTTTTCTTGCGATACAGGAAGTTCAAGGTAGAGCATCTCGGGCTCAACATCTTTCACGATCTTCATGCACAGACGAGTCCGACCATTATCCAGCCTTTCGACCCACAACCGGTGTGGGATAGCACTGTCTTCCCACTCCAACATATTCATATAAGTATTCATTCAAACCTCTGCGTCATTAATTAAGTATTCTTTACTGACTTTAATTACTGCTTTCTTAACACTTGCAGGCTCAGAGGTAGCGACTAATGGACGATGAGGTTGTTCAGTATTGAAAATAATAAAATCATCTTTATACAAAGTAGCAAACTGCTCATCGACAATATCTTTACTAAATGCTACATCTTTATCTGCAATGAAATCTTCATCGATTGAATTAAAGGGGCTTTGGCTATAGCCGTACATTTCTTCCCCTTCCATTACAATTTGGACATCAATATATCGTTGGTGAATTTCTGACTTTGTTTCTGAAAAATTCTTTGTCTTATCGTCGACAATAAAATAGAAAACATCATCACCAATCACGGAATAGGTGCCTACTGTGCTATTTGATTGAATCTTTCGCTTCACCACTTGGATTAGTTCGATCAACGGATATGGAATATGGCGATAGCTTTCCAGAGAGCACAAATTACCTCTGTACACGTATACCTCGAGCAACTAATTTATTATGTGAATACATTATATACCAGCAACACGAAGTGGTTGACCAATTTCATTTCATTAGTAGACCAAGATCAAAAAAAGAGCCTGATATTAATCAGGCTCCTCAACTACTTTAGTTACTCGTACGATGTTATTTATAGCTCAAGCCATGGCCAAGTGGATATAGCGTATCACCGTCTTTATAAGATGGATCATCTGAGTCTTGTCTGATAATCGCCTCTGCACTATTCGCCAGTGCAAACGGCAGTTTACCTTGCGGGTTAAACTTACCGCTAACAACATCCATCACCGCGCGGTCATCTGAGCCGAAGGTCGCTAAAGTAGCACCGGCTTCCCTTAATCGACTTTCATTATCAAGCACATATGGTTGGCGGAAGTAGATAGAAAGCACTGTATTTTCTGGACCCACTTCATCCATGACAGCTTGAATATCTTCCAATGAAGGTGTGACAACCCAAGAGCTACCCTCACCTTTAATGTCATTTGCCATGCTGGTGAAATCAAGAACTGACAACTCATCGAAATCTGCACCACCGAAGACTAAAGCTCGGTTGTTTGGAATATCTCCTGAAATGACAGCAGGGATATTATCAACACGGACGCGGATCAACGCATGATCTTTGCCTGTTGCATCAGCGACCTTGTTACCGTCATCGTCATCACCCACAGTCACGTCGAAGCCGTATTCTTTGGCTATATCACCATCCATACCCATAGTGAATAGGCTGGTGTTAGAGCGCAACGGCAGTGTTTGATCTTGGTTATCAAGTAACACGACGGCTTTACGTTGAGCTAACTGCGCCTTTTCTTGGAACTCTGCGTTACCTACAATTTCATTCGCTTTGTCGGCATCGACGTAGGCGTTTTCAAATAGCCCCAAATCAAATTGTACTTTAAGCAGGCGTTTTACCGACTCATCAATACGCTCTTCTGAAACCAAACCTTGTTCAACAACAGTCCGGATTTCATCATTACGGTTAAAGCCAGAGAACACATCGGTACCCGCTTCAATCGCAATCACGAATTGCTCAGTTTTGTTCTTGTCTTGCAGTCCCCAAGCACGGTTGTTATGCATCATTTCATAATCTGTGTGCGGGTTATTTGGATCATTGATGATCCCTGTATCTGAGTTAATTACACCGCTGAAACCGAGCTTCTTACGCAAAAGATCGTCCAAAATCCCTTTGGAGAAAGCAACCCCCACATTACCAGCCGGTTGACCGACTTCCGTCGAATAATCATTGTTGGCTACGCGTAGAGTATCGTGATCACGTGGATGAAGAAGCTCCTCAAGCAGTTGGCCATTACCCACATCGAGGTTTGTTTCGTTATCAGGGATATTTATCGACCAGTCACCGCCACCCACGATACCGTAGTAAGGCATGATCGCAGCGACCCCTGCATCAATTGCAGTAATGAATGGCTTGAGGTGGTAATCGAACTTACCCGCCGGATAGCTTTGGTGTTGGCCGGCAAAATAGTGAGGATCCGAGCCCAAGAACTGTGGGCCGCCGCCAGGGAAGTGTTTCATCGTCAGAACTATACTGTCTGATCCAACCTCTTCGCCCTGCAAATTATCCACCAGAGTTTGGATAATATCCGACGTCAAGTCTGCATCCGAGCTAAAGGTTTCGTGAACACGGTACCAGCGCGGCTCTGTCGCCAAGTCGGCCATGTAACCATACATACCACGCAGACCAATCGCATTCCATTCAGCACGCATTACCTCACCAAACTCGGCAATCAGCTCCATATCCCCTGTAGCAGCCAAACCGCCTTCTTTCGGCCAACCGGTAAATGCCCCTGAATCAACATTGATACCGGCTTTGGCATTCGGATCAATATGGTTACGTGCATTCGATTTAAATAGTGCAGGAATACCCAACCGCGTTCGCTCCGTAAGCTCCTGCACAGTATTCATATACTGAGCAGCTTCTCTCGGGCTAATCACGTAGTTCGGCCCACCAGGTCCCCCAGCAGCCCCCCCATCTTGGCGCTCCTCATCAGTGAGTGCGTCAATTTCTTCCTGGGTCAGAATATTATTTCGGAAGATAAAGCGATTCATCTTCTGGCGGTTAACAAAATCTTGATGCTTTGTGCCAATATACCCGTATGCTTCAGCATTCAGCGTATCGATCAACATCATCCCGACTTTCTCTTCAAGCGTCATCCGGCTAACCAAATCAGCGGCACGCTCCTCAGAAGTAAGGCGCCAATCTTCATACGGTGCCAGTTCACCATCGCCGTTGGCATCACGGAATTGGTAACCATCCACTTCTAAAATATCATGTACACGGGATTGTACTATCGGTTGTACTAGGTCGTCTTTGCCATCACTTGAGTTTGATGAGGAATTACAACCAGCTAAAATCAACGCCACTGCGATAGGCGCTAGGGTAAAGAGTTTATTGCTCATGGTTCGCCTTTTAATTATTTGTCATTCGGAAACATGAGGGATAATACTCTCCCAGTTAATTTGGTTAACCAATTTTGTTTATTTAGCCGATCAAGATCAACCAGTTTGTTTTTTTGGTATACCTTGATCACGCTATTCTATTTACAATTAGAATTATTTGGATTCTTTGCTACCAGCTCACAGATTCACTATTCTAATACTGGTATTGCAGTAGTGATTTTTTGAATTAATATCAAATATATAAGGAAGGGTTCGTATCCATAAAAGGAGTTTTTGTGATTACCATCAAGCCAGCACAATCAATCGATCAAAATGCTATCGCTCAACTTCACGCCACTAGCTGGCAAGCTGTTTATGCTGGATTATTAGATGAGCAATACCTCTCTAAAGGCGTTTTTAGCGAGCGGGGAACAATTTGGCAGCATAGATTTAGCCAACCGAGTGCCAATCAGCGTATCTTTGTCGCATCAGAACAAAAAAAGCTGCTTGGCTTCATCTGTATCTACCTAGATCAAAGCGATGCTCAAGGCACGTTAATCGAAAACCTCCATGTTGACACCGGGACCAAGGGTAAAGGGGTTGGAAAAGCTTTGCTGCAACACGCGGCGCGCGTTATCCAAGCAGAAGCCTCACACAATGGGGCATACCTAGAAGTACTTAGCCAGAATGTCAGTGCCCAACGCTTTTATGACTATTTCGGCGGCAACCCGGTTCTCAGCCAGCAATGGCAGGCACCGGAGGGTAGCCTGGTCGATGAGCTAGTTTATCAGTGGGAACAAATAGCCACTATATTGGAACGTTAAGATCAGCGCTCCACCCTGACGAACAACAGATCACAGGGCATTTTTCTGAGCAAGGGCTCGCTGCTCGAAAGGGTCAATTGATGAAACCAGCTTGATTCATGGTGCCCAAAAACAAGCAGGTCTATCCCAAATTCTTTGATTGCCTTGATAATTTGATCTTCTACATACCCAGCATAGAAAATGTGTTTGTTGATAGGATAGTTGGCTCCTTGCAATAGGCTATTCATTGCCCTTACCGACTCGATATGCACCGAATCATCAAGCGCCGTAGGGTTGAAGTCCCTGACCCCCTCGTACAACTCAGTGAAGTCAGGGTCAATATGAATAACGCTCAACAGTGCATCATGGGCTCGCGCTTGCTCAACAGCTTTCATTACTAGGTACTCTGCATTGGCGTCAAAGTTAACCGCTAACAAGACATGCCTATATTTCATCAGCATCCCCTCAAGTGAGCATGATATAAGACATTAAGAGTTTAGCTTATATCAAACTAAGAATCGCGACACTCATGAGCCGCTATACTATTAGTGCCTGAAGTTTCACTGGTTTCACCCCGCAGGCAACGCCTTGCACTAACGTTTGGTTGAGTTTCTTTTCAAGGTTGCTGTATGTATCAAGAATCCTTCATCGATTCTCTATCAATTTTCATCATCCTAGGGCTGATTTTCAGCACTATTGCCCTGATGTTCGAGTTCGGATACCGCTTGGCATTGCGTTTTCCATCCAAGCAGATCAGCCAGTCAATCAGCCCGATGGCGACAGGATTGGCCAGTTTGCTTGCCTTTATTCTGGCCATCACATTCAGCATGGCGGCAACCAAATCTGCAGACCGAAAAGAATTGGTGTTATCAGAAGCCAATGCTGTTGGGACAACTATTCTGCGTACGGGGCTACTGGCTGAGCCATACCGCTCCCGGAGCCGGGAGTTACTGCGCGAGTATGTCACAATACGAGTTGTTGAAGACAAAAAGGTGAAAAAGAAACACTTGAACAGAATCGTTGGGGAAAGTGAGATATTACACCTCAAACTTTGGAATCAAGCGGTCAATGCCTATGGAGAAACGTCGCCAGAACTACTGCTGCTTTATATAAATTCCCTTAATGAAGTAATTGATATACATACAGAAAGAGTCAATAAAAGTCTACGAGGGCGAATACCCGTAAGTATCTGGTTTACCCTTGGCCTGCTTACTTTTTTAACCATCGCACTAACGGGCCTTCAAGTCGGAGCTCAAAACAAAGGCAGAGCGCTGGTTGCTGCTCTGCCTTTTGCGATGGCATTTTCATTGGTACTGACACTTATCGTCGAGCTAGACCGGCCTGCCAGAAGTATCATAGAAATCAGTCAACAACCGCTCATAGATCTACGGGACAGCCTAGACAAGGTGCTCTACCCCGATGATGTTGGCAAACTCAAGCTCAGTGAGTAGGCACCTTTGAATGATAGAGTGCGAGTTGTTCCTCGGGAGCTCGCTGCTGGCAAGTGGCGCAATGCTTCTTACCTTCAAGTTTATATTTAAGACAGCAGGTTTCGCGTCGAATATAGTAGATACTCACTTCCCCTTGGCTAGCGGCCCTGACACCGTTTAGCTCCGGGAAATCGGGTAACAGACCGGCCAACCACTGATCAGCCTTTGGCTGTAATCGTTCAATCAAAGCTCTATCACAGCCATGCTGGGTCAGCTTTTGAAACACCAGGCCTACCGCGTAGCCCATAGCTCCCCAGAACTGCGGGGTATTCACCTTTTGCTCTTTGAATTTTGGTGCCAAAAATTGACCAACTTCAATAATTAACCTCGATAAATGCTGATCGAGTACTTGCTCGGACTCTACCACGTTTGCTGAAGTTTCATGGGCTAATGGATCATCCGGCAGGCAGAGAAAAGAAATATTGGGCGAGAACCCGACTCGTTTTAATTTACCATTTTCAGCAACATCAAGGCTTATTTGATCAATGGATAGTAGGGGAACACGATTAAATTTCAGCCGCAGTGCAGCCAAGCCCGAAATCAAATGCGCAGTGAAGCTTTTAAGCCACAACGATGCACCGACAGCGTGACGCGCACCGACGTCTAAGCTGAATCTATCAATCGTTATTTCAAGCTGGCTCTCCATCCACTCAGGTAACGGCTGGCCAACGTCCCCATAGTGAAGGCGAAAAAAAGGCTCTCGTTGAAACAACCAATCAAGTTGCGAGTCAAGTGTTGGATTTACGGGCTCTCCGAGCCAAATAGGAGCCAATTCTGCGGATAAATTCATCTTAATGTCTACTTCGAGAGATACACGCTTTAGCTTTGATTTCAAAATTCAAAGCCCACTTATTTCATTAACGTTGATTCTATCCTAACGCATACCTGATTCAATAATTCAATATCAATCCGCTGAGGGGAAATTGAAGTTGATTAAATACTCCACAGCAGCATAGGAATCACAGCGCATAAGTTGATAAAGATCACGAAACCATGGGTTTTAACCGTATTGCAATACCATAAAGCTTTAATTAAACAACAGTTTTGTATATATTCGTCTGCAAAAGGCATCAGTATTTGGGACGCAAGTCACAATTAAAAGCCGTAAAATGATAAATAGCAGCGTTATTCAAACGTGCATGGAATGCATAGGAAATATGACTATGAGTAAGGATGCCAAACTGGTTAGGCGAAAACTAAAAACAGAAACACAATCAGCACTGAGCAAGGCAAGGACTGCGTTTCTAAAAGACTATCAAAAAGCCACATAATGTGGCTTTTTTAATAATCAGCAGGAAGCACCATTCCTCCCAGCACCACCTGTTTTACGTTCAGCGAGGCATGGGGGGTGGCATTCGGGGTCATCATGGCATCATACTCATCAATGCTATGTCGCGGCGAAACGGGGGCTACAGGGTATGACACTCTTGCATTTACTTTAGTAATAGTTGGCTCTTCGTTTTTTTCAACCAGCTCAGCGCTCGGTTGGTTGGTAGGAACATTGACGTAGTCAGCCGTGTCATCATCAAAAATAGACAGTTTATCAAGCGCTAACACCGCAAGAGCAAATCCAATAATAATCAAGTTAACTGGCATGGCATCCTCCTTTTCGCAAAGCACTGCTTTTATTGATAGTCCACAATGCAAATATGATCAAGATCACAGTGTGCAATCATTGTCCTATCTTGCGTGCTGAAAGGATAACAGCCCGGTTTTATCGCATGCGCTTGGCCAATACGCTACAAATGGCCCAATAAATTGAAGGGCCACTTCAGTTGTTGCTTTAGGAAATACAGTTCATTGCCTCACTCAACCAAGCTAACTCAGTGCTTTTTCAATCTCACCTAGGCTTGATGGATCATCTATGGTCGAAGGCACGACATATTGTTCACCATCCGCAATTTGCCTGATTACTCGACGTAGGATCTTGCCTGAGCGTGTTTTTGGCAACCGATCGACCACCAGCGCGCGATTAAAACATGCTACTGCACCGATTTCACTCCTGACTTTCTGCATCAGCTGCTCTTCTATACTTCCGTCTGCAGAATAATATCCGTCTTTCAACACGACCAGTCCCAGGGGTAATTGCCCTTTCAGATCATCATGAACACCAATCACCGCACATTCAGCAACCGCTTCATGGCCTCCGACAACCTCTTCCATCTCGCCGGTTGATAGTCGGTGTCCGGCAACATTGATAACATCATCTATTCGCCCCATGACAAATAGGTAACCATCCGCATCAAAATAACCACCATCCCCTGATACATAGTAACCAGGAAACTGGCTGAGATAACCAGACTGGAACCTGTCGTGATTGCGCCAAACCGTCGGTAAGCATCCAGGCGGTAGTGGGCGTTTTATCGCAATATACCCTTGTTGATTGGCCGACTTTTCTTCACCAGCTTCATCCAACACGGCCACCCCGTAGCCGGGGATCGGCATTGTCGCAGAGCCCGGCTTGACTTCAAAGCTTTCGAGACCGACCGGGTTGCCGGCAATCGCCCACCCTGTTTCGGTTTGCCACCAGTGATCAATGACTGGGCGACCGGTTTTCTCCTGCACCCACTTCAGCGTCGGTGGATCTAACCTCTCTCCTGCCATGTATATCGCTCTTAACTCAACCATTGGGTAATCAGCCAATAACGCCCCTTCGGGATCTTCTTTCTTTATGGCCCGAAACGCCGTCGGAGCTGAAAACAGCACCTTGACCCCGTAGTCATTGCACACTCGCCAAAACGCCGCCGGATCGGGTGTTTTCACCGGCTTACCTTCAAACATGACCGTTGTACAACCATGGATTAACGGACCGTAAACAATATAGGAATGACCCACTACCCACCCTACATCTGATGCCGCCCAGAATACGTCGCCAGGTTCGACGTCATAAATGGTTTCCATGCTGTATTTCATCGCTACAGCATGTCCGCCATTATCCCTGACCACCCCTTTGGGTTTACCCGTGGTCCCCGATGTGTACAGGATATAAAGAGGATCCGTAGCTTTCACAGGCACACAAGGATGCATCTCGGCTTTTTGCTTCAAAGTCTGCCAGTCACGATCCCTTTCCTCGGTTAGCTCGGCGCGGCAGGCATTACGTTGGAAAACCACCACATGCTCAGGCTTCCAGCGACTATCCATAATAGCTTGATCAACCAGCGGCTTATAGGGAACAACCTTACTCACTTCAATGCCACAACTGGCAGTGAGTACCAACTTCGGCTCAGCATCTTCAATCCGGACGGCCAACTCATTGGGAGCAAAACCACCAAACACCACAGAATGAATGGCGCCGATACGTGCACAAGCCAGCATGGCCATCGCGGCTTCAGGGATCATCGGCATATAGATCACCACGCGATCGCCCTTTGTTACCCCCAACGCTGCCAACATCCCCGCCGTCTTGGCCACTTGATCCCTCAGCACTTGGTAGCTGTACTGAATTTTAGTACCAGTCACCGGTGAATCGTAAATCAGCGCGGTTTGATCACCTCTCCCCGCCTCGACATGTTGATCCAAAGCCATATAGCAAGTGTTGAGCTCGCCATCAGCAAACCAACGCTCTATGCCATTTTCGTCTTGGCTTAAAATGTTTTGGGGAAATTGATACCACGGAAGCTTTTTCGCTTGCTGCTGCCAAAATTGTTGCGGTGCGGTTTGTGCCCGTTGATATTCTTCCTGATATTTAGACATAGTGATTCCTCCAGCATACCCAGGGCATTTGAGCTGTACCCTCGGTATATATCCTGACATTGCTAATTAAAGGCTTTTTATCGAAGGTCTATCTTCGATAGCGGCTATTCAAAGACAGTCGACGGAACACGGACAGCGCCCTCCATCAAAATACGCGCGCTGCGGCTCATCATGACTTTATCAACCACCCAATGTTGTTGAACTTGTTTCGCCTGTGCACCCACCTTCAGCGTTCCGGATGGGTGACCGAACGTCACCGACTCTTTTTCTCCGCCTCCAGCCGCCAAATTCACCAAAGTCCCCGGCACACTAGCCGCTGCAGCAATCGCAACGGCTGCGGTCCCCATCATGGCGTGGTGCAATTTGCCCATCGACAGGGCCCGAACCAACAGATCGACGTCGCCGTCAGCTACCGTTTTACCGCTTGATGAGAGATAACTCTTGGGTTTGGAAACAAAAGCGACTTTGGGGGTATGCTGGCGTGTCTCGGCTTCGTCCAAATGAGAAATCAACCCAATTTTCAACGCCCCATAAGCACGAATGCGTTCGAACATCGCCAGCGCCTTATCGTCATTGTTGATATCACCTTGCAATTCTGTACCGCTATAACCCAGAGCTTCGGCATCAATAAAAATCGTCGGGATCCCTGCGTTGATCAGCGTGGCGTTAAACATACCGATACCCGGCACATCAAGTTCATCCACCAAATTGCCAGTAGGAAACATCGAGCCATCGCCTTCAGCCGGATCCATGAAATCCACCTGAATTTCGGCAGCCGGGAAAGTCACGCCGTCAAGCTCGAACGCCCCGGTTTCCTGTACGCAGCCATTGACTACCGGCACCTGGATAACAATTGTTTTCTCGATATTGAGCTGCCAAACCCGTACCGCAATCACGCCATTTTCAGGAATACGCTCTTTGGCAATCAAACCAGCATGGATAGCAAAGGGACCGACGGCCGCAGACAGGTTGCCACAATTACCGCTCCAGTCGACAAAGGGCTTATCGATGGATACCTGACCAAACAGGTAATCGACATCGTGTCCGGCCTTGTTACTTTTCGATACTATAACCGTTTTGCTGGTACTCGAGGTTGCCCCGCCCATGCCATCGATTTGCTTGGCGTAAGGGTCGGGACTGCCGATAACCCGTAGCAACAGTTGGTCGCGGGCTTTACCGGCTACCTGTGCCTGCGGCGGCAGATCGGCCAGGTTGAAAAACACCCCTTTGCTGGTGCCTCCCCGCATGAAGGTGGCTGGGATTTTCATTTGCGACTGGGAAGTTGAATATGTCATTGTCCTCTCCCCCTATTGCGCCAAGAAATCTTTGGCAAAACGCTGCAGCACACCGCCGGCTGCGTATACGGCCACCTCATCGGCCGTATCAAGGCGGCAGGTTACCGGTACATCGACCTTTTCACCGTTGGTCCGTGTGACGACCAAGGCCAAATCTGCCCCTGGCTGGATCTCACCAACGACGTCATACAACTCAGTCCCATCAAGTGCTAAGGTGTTTCGGTTGATCCCTTCTTTAAATTGCAGCGGCAAGACCCCCATTCCCACCAAGTTAGTGCGGTGGATACGCTCGAACCCTTCGGCCACGATGGCTTCCACACCCGCCAAACGCACCCCTTTTGCCGCCCAGTCCCGGGAAGATCCCTGACCGTAATCGGCACCCGCGACCACAATCAAAGGCTGTTTCCGGTTCATGTAGGTCTCAATGGCTTCCCACATACGCACTACCTTGCCTTCCGGCTCGATACGCGCCAATGATCCCTGTACAACCTCGCCATCCTGCTTGACCATTTCATTGAACAGCTTCGGGTTGGCGAACGTCGCCCGCTGCGCCGTCAGGTGATCACCGCGGTGGGTGGCATAAGAATTGAAGTCCTCTTCCGGTAACCCCATTTTCGCCAAATACTCCCCTGCGGCGCTGGACGCGAGAATGGCATTGGAGGGAGAGAGGTGGTCGGTGGTGATATTGTCGCCCAACAGCGCCAATGGCCGCATGCCGGACAATGTTCTCTCTCCGGCCAACGCACCTTCCCAATAAGGCGGCCTGCGAATATAGGTACTCATTGGCCGCCAGTCATACAGTGGGTTGCTGTTACGCTGTTCGTCATCCAGTTTAAACATTTGAATGTAAACCTGATTGAACTGTTCAGGCTTGACATACTGGCCAACGACCGCATCAATCTCCTCGTCACTAGGCCACAGATCATTGAGGTAAACCGGCTTACCCTGACTATCCGTACCCAGCGAATCACGCTCGATATCGAACCGGATCGTGCCTGCCAGCGCGTAGGCAACCACCAAAGGGGGAGAGGCCAAAAACGCCTGCTTGGCATAAGGATGGATCCGGCCATCGAAGTTTCGGTTGCCGGACAAAACAGCGGTTGTATAGAGGTCACGGTCGATGATCTCCTGCTGGATTTTCGGATCCAGCGCACCACTCATACCGTTACAGGTGGTACAAGCATAAGCCACAATACCGAAGCCGAGTTTTTCCAGCTCCGGCAATAATCCCGCATCTTGCAAGTACAATTTGGCGACTTTCGAGCCCGGAGCAAAAGAAGACTTCACCCAGGGTTTACGCACCAAGCCCAGCTCATTGGCTTTCTTGGCCAAGAGCCCAGCGGCAACGACGTTACGCGGGTTGCTGGTATTAGTACACGAGGTAATGGCGGCGATAATCACCGCGCCATCCGGCAGCTCACCCTCTGTTTCGTTCCAGTCACCGGAAATTCCGCGTGCCGCTAACTCCGACGTTGGCAAACGGCGGTGGGGATTCGAAGGCCCAGCCATGTTGCGTGAAACCGTTGATAAGTCAAATTCCAGCACGCGCTCGTATTCGGCATGCTTCAGATCATCTGCCCATAACCCGGCTTGCTTGGCGTATTTTTCCACCAGCTCAACCTGTTGCTCGTCACGGCCTGTTAGCTTGAGGTAGTTAATCGTCTGCTCATCGATATAGAACATCCCTGCCGTTGCGCCGTACTCCGGTGTCATATTGGAGATAGTCGCCCGATCCCCAATAGTCAGATCGCGCGCGCCCTCACCAAAGAATTCCAGATAGGACGAAACGACACGTTCATTACGCAGAAACTCGGTAATTGCCAATACGATATCCGTCGCGGTGATCCCCGGCTGACGCTTGCCGGTCAGGTTGACACCAACAATATCCGGCAAGCGCATCATAGAAGGACGGCCCAGCATGACGGTCTCCGCCTCAAGCCCGCCAACCCCAATGGCGATGACGCCCAACGCATCGACATGCGGAGTATGGCTGTCGGTACCGACACAGGTATCAGGATAGGCCACGCCATTCTTGGTCTGAACCACCGGCGACATTTTCTCCAGATTGATCTGGTGCATGATGCCGTTGCCCGCTGGGATCACGCTGACATTTTCGAAGGCGGTTTTGCACCACTCGATAAAATGGAAGCGGTCTTCGTTGCGGCGCTCTTCAATCGCTCGGTTTTTGTCGAACGCATCAGGGTCAAATCCGGCATACTCAACAGCAAGAGAATGGTCAACAATCAGCTGGGTCTCCACCACCGGATTGACTTTAGACGGATCACCGCCTTGTTCGGCAATGGCGTCGCGCAACCCCGCAAGGTCGACCAAGGCGGTTTGTCCCAATATATCGTGACAAACCACCCGCGCCGGATACCAAGGGAAATCAAGGTCGCGTTTTCGGTCAATAATTTGCTTTAGGCTGGCAGCCAGTGACTCCGGATCACAGCGCCTGATCAGTTGCTCGGCCAATACCCGAGACGTGTACGGCAGGGTTTCGTATGCGTCTGGCGATATCTCATTGACGGCTTCTCTCGTATCGAAGAAATCAAGTCCGGTATCAGCAAGAGGCTTACGGTATCTAGTATTCATCTTCATAAGTTACATCCGTGAAATGAGGCGTTAACGGCGCTCTTCAATCGGCAACCAATCCTGGTGCTCTGGTCCTTCATAATCAGCACTGGGACGTATAATCCGGTTATTGGCCCGCTGCTCGTAGACATGGGCTGCCCAGCCGGTGACTCGGCTCATCACGAAGATGGGGGTAAACAGCTTGGTTGGGATCCCCATAAAGTGATAGGCTGAGGCATGGAAAAAGTCAGCATTGCAGAACAGTCCTTTTTCCCGCTTCATCACCTGCTCGACCCGTTCAGACACCGCATACAAATGCGTATCGCCAACATCGACAGACAGTTTTTCCGACCATGCTTTAATTAAAGCATTCCGGGGGTCGGATTCACGGTATATTGCATGGCCAAAGCCCATAATCTTGTCTTTGTTCGCCAGCATCTGCATGATCCCTGCTTCAGCCTCGTCGGGAGTCTGCCAATTCTCTATCATGGCCATCGCGGCCTCGTTGGCACCGCCATGCAGCGGACCTCGCAAACTGCCGATTGCCGCTGTGATGCAAGAATGGAGATCAGACAAGGTGGAGGCACAGACACGGGCAGTAAATGTTGAAGCGTTGAACTCATGCTCGGCGTAAAGTACCAGCGAACAGTGCATGACCTGCTTATGAAGTTCCGACGGCGACTGACCGGTGAGCATTTCGAGGAAATAACCGCCAATGCTATCCTCACTGCTGCTGGCCGTATCAATACGAACCCCGTCATGACTATAGCGATACCAATAGCAGATAATGGCCGGTAGCATGGCAAGCAACTGGTCAGTTTTATCATCCTGCTGGGAGAAATCCAGCTCCTGATCCAAGTTACCGAGCATTGAGCAACCAGTTCTCATCACATCCATCGGATGGGCATCGGCAGGAATCGTTTCTAATACTAATTTCAGTGATTCCGGCAACCCTCGGAAATTCATTAATGCTTGTTTATAACTTTGTAATTCTTGTTTATTAGGAAGTTTGCCTTTTAATAATAAATAGGCCACTTCTTCAAACTCAGCATTATTGGCCAAATCCGTGATATCGTAGCCCCGATACGTTAACCCTGTACCAGATTTACCCACAGTACACAGCGCTGTCACCCCCGCGCTTTGCCCCCTAAGGCCCGCGCCACCAATCGCAGCAGGTTTCTTTTCATTTCCGTCCTTCTTAACATCAGCTACGGCTATAGCAGTCATAGCAGACTCCTTCTTTAGTTGTATTCACGATATTGAATGAACCTTCCCGCTTCTTTAGCGGAATAAGCAGGTACACTGATCCCCAGAGCTTATTTCTACCCTGTCTATTTTTATTCTTGGAATTATTTCTTTAGCCGATTATCAAGGCTGCTTGAATAGCTTATCTAATGTTTGCTCATAGTCGTGGTAGCCCAGGTAACGGTATAGCTCTTCACGAGTTTGCATTTGATCGACCACATTACGCTGATGTCCGTCTTGCAATAAGTGCTGGTAGACATTCAGTGCCGCTTGGTTCATCGCCCTGAATGCAGAAAGCGGGTAAAGCACCATATCGACACCACATTCAGCAAGCTCATCGGTACTGAACAGAGGCGTTTGACCGAATTCGGTGATATTGGCCAAAATCGGCACCTTGACGGCATCTGAGAATTGCTGATACTGCTCAAGCGTATTTATTGCTTCAGGGAAAATCATATCTGCTCCGGCTTCCACGCAGGCTTGAGCCCTTTCGATAGCCGACTCTATTCCCTCGACCGCTAATGCATCGGTTCTGGCCATGATCACGAAGTCAGGATCCACTCTGGCATCAACCGCCGCTTTGATCCTGTCAACCATTTCTTGCTGGCTCACAATGGCTTTATTCGGTCGGTGGCCGCAGCGCTTCTGTGCCACCTGGTCTTCCATATGAACAGCAGCAGCCCCACTGCGCTCCATTTCCTTGATGGTACGAGTAATATTGAATGCACCGCCAAATCCCGTATCAATGTCGACCATCAGCGGAAGTGTCGTGGCAGCGGTAATCCGGCGAACGTCTTCCAACACATCGTTCAAGGTCGTAATACCCAAGTCCGGCAAACCATATGAAGCGTTGGCAATTCCTCCCCCCGATAAATATACCGCCTGATGACCCACTTGCTCTGCCATCATGGCGCAATACGGGTTGACGGTGCCGACAATCTGTAACGGGTTGTTATTGGCTACCGCTTGGCGGAAGCGTTTCCCTGGACTCATGAGGCTTTCTCCTTATCCTGCTTCAACTGCTGTTCAATCAACTGGCGGCTTCTCATGATATGACGCCGCATCAACATCTCTGCCAACTCCCCATCACGCTCTTTCAGGGCGCTGAGAAGATGAAAGTGTTCCTTTAGAGCCTGCTCAGGACGAGAATGCGAACGCTGAGACTGGTAACGGTACATTCGCAGTAAATGATAAAGCTCATCGCAAAGCAGGCTGATCAACTTGGTATTCCGGCTGGCTTTGATGACCCGGTAGTGGAAATCAAAATCTCCTTGCTGGTGAAAGTAAGATGCCCCTTCAACCTGCTCGATATGCTGGTGATGGGCATCAAGTAACGCTTCCAGCCCGTCCAGCTCTTCGTCGGAAATGTGCTCGCAGGCCAGCCTTGCCGCCATACCTTCGAGCGCTTCACGTACCGCGTAGATCTCAATCAGCTTTTCCTGACTCAGAGCGACCACCCGGGCTCCGACGTGAGGAATACGCTCAACCAGCCCCATCGATTCCAAGCGCATGATGGCCTCGCGCAATGGTCCGCGGCTCACGCCATAATATTTGGCTAACTCTGGCTCTGATATCTTGCTGCCCGCGGGATAGGTACCATTCACAATCTGATCTATGAGCTGTTCAGTCAGATTGTCAGACTTGGTACCTTCCTTTTCACTTGGCCTGTCGACACTTTTCAATTTCAACCTTATTCACCCGCACCAATTGTCAACAACTTGTTAACCTGCGAACAAATTTAGCGCTACAAAACCGCTTTTACAAGTTAATTGTTAACAAAATGTATTAGACCTTAGTATAGATTGTCGACAATCCTGGCGATTGGCGATTGGCGATTGGCGATTGGCGATTGGCGATTGGCGATTGGCGATTGGCGATTGGCGATTGGCGAAGATAAAAAAAGGGTTGCAGCAAGCAACCCTTTCAGACAAATGGACTTGGTATTTACGCCGTGGCCATATTGTCGGTTTGGATAGGTTTTGGTTTGCGCTGTGCCAGAATCACACCGGAGAGGACCATACCTCCACCGATATAATGGTATACCGCTAACTGCTCACCCAATGTGATACTGGCGATCAGAGCCGTCAGCACTGGCATCAGGTTCATGAACATCGCGGTACGATCAGCGCCGAGAATTTCGATGCCTTTGAGCCAGCACCAAGGTGCCAATACCGAAGCTGGCAGTGCAGCATACATAATCAAAGGAAGTGATTCCCCAGTGATTGCCGTACGTTCACTGCCAAGCAGCAACGGGGTTAGCATAGTGACGGCAAAAAGCCCCTGCATATATACAGATTGCCAGTTACTTAATGGCATTTTCCAACGCTTTAGTAGTACGCAATATAACGCATAGACAAAGGCAGCAATCAGCAACAGTGCATCGCCCTGCTTGATCCCCTGGGAAGTCAGGGTACTGATGTCACCATGGCCTAACATAAATACCAAGCCTGCCAATGATAACACCGCCCCAACCATGGCTAGCGGTAACAGGCGCTGCCCCAGCAACGGAACACTCAGAAACATACTCAGCAACGGGACAAGTGAAACAATGAGGGCCATATTGGTTGCTGTCGTTGTTGCGGCAGCAAAGTACCCCAGAGACTGGTTGAGTACCATACCAAGCAAGGCTAAGAATGCCAGCTTGGACAAATAAGGTTTGATTTCATGACGTTTGCGCCATACCGATGGTAGAACAAAAGGAGTCAATACCATCATGGCAAAAAACCAGCGATAAAAAGAGATCGCTCCAGGGTCGATCACGCTGTACGACATTTTGTTTACGATGGCATTCCCTGCCCAAATGATTACAGTCAATAGAGGAAATAAATAGAACATGGTTTGCCTTTTAATTTGATTACCTGGGAATTGTGTCACGTCAGGTTACAAATAAATATCTCTAAAAAGACATCGTGGTTCTATTGTCAGACATTTGGTTTTTTCAGCAGCCGCTTCATGGTATTGAGGACATATCCAAACGTTTTAAAAACCTCATATGCTATTGATATTTAAAATATAAAAACCCACCCCATCGTACTTAACCAAATTCATTCCCATCAAGAAAGAGTGATCTATCCCGCAGGAATGCATGACACTTTTCCATCACTCTAACCACTTATATACGGTGCATGCTATCGCGATGTGTAATATGGCAGAGCTCGCAGGAGGGATGATGGCGGATGTATCTATCCCTGTTAACAGTCACTGGATCCCGGTTGGAATGACGGTGGAATATTTAAAAAAAGCGAAAATAGATCTAACTGCCCGAGCCCAAGGTGAAAATATTGACTGGAATACTGAAGGTGACAAACTTTTGCCGGTTGAGGTAAAAGATACTGAGGGGAATGTCGTCTTTAAAGCTGAAATCACGATGAATGTGAGAATTACTTAACAGCATTAACAATACAATCTACAGAAAAAATGGCACAGTGTGGTCACTGTGCCATTTATATGTGAATACTACCCAGCTTACGATGCTTCCAATACGGGTGTTGCCGTTTTATTGACCTTTGGCAACCAATGGAACATATACTCAAACAGCTGCTCCTCATCCATCTTGGCTAATTTGCCATGGATGAACGAACTCATATCAATCAGGTGATCAACCTTTGCCAGCGGCTGATAGGGCTCTTTAAAGCGGCGCCAAATATCTGAATGGTTGACATAAAAATTAGCAGCCGCTACCGCTTCCTCAAAGGTAGCATGCTCAGAGATCAATCTAGGTCCGTCCCAGGTGGCGCCATCAAGCACGCACACCCCAATTTCCCCAGATTCTTCATAGGTTAGTTCGTCCACATAAGGGACATTCCACCATCGAATAATTTCCTCGTACGGACGCTGTTCATTGAGTTTATCTGAACAAGGAAACTCGTCCATATTGAGTCGATTCCTTACCGGAATTTGACAAGTTGTAAAATCCATAGCCAACAATTTGCATATTTTATTTTTTGCATAATGTTAACTATCATGATTTATTTGTCAATTAAAATGATGCGTAAACCATAGAAAAATTATAACCTTATCGAAGAAATGACTGAGTATTTATCCAAAAAACCCGATTTAGGAACATTTCTTCGTTTCTTGCTCACACAAGCGACCCCTACCACTTTTTCTTTAATCATTAATGAAAAGTGTTTTGGCTAACCGCGCTAAATTGTAGGCATCATCGTAGCCAGAGTGCTGCCGCCCTTCCCATTCGATACCAGCCATTTCCATCGCAGCTCGCTGGCCACATCGCTTCTTGGTCACATGGCGCTGCAACCGGAACAAGGTTGCTAGGTTGAGATACTCATCAAATGGAACCTTCAGGCCCTTTTCTTCGCACTCCTTACGAAGGATAATGTCATCACGTCCCCAGGCCGCATAGATTTTATGCCGACCACCGAACTTCTGTTCAATGGATTTCAAAATATGCCCAAGCGGCTTACCGTTCTTGGCCACCACTTCAGGTTTTATCCCCGTAAGCTCTGTGCAAAACGGCGACACTTCATCATGATCCGGTTTGACAAAGTGCTGGGCTCTGCGTACAACCTCACCGCTGGTTAGATCGAGCTCTGCAACGCCAATTTCAATGATCTCACCTGTTCTTGACTCGCGGCCATCATTCCAACAGCACATTTCGAGGTCAAAACAAACAATACGGTTAAAATTCATCTTACTTCCGGATATCACGCTATAACTGGCACGAAGGATAGCATTTAGCGGCGGGTTAGCCAAAGTGTGAAGTAAGAGGAATTACCACTAAGTTGCTGTTATCAAGGTATCTCGCTGTAATCTGAGAGATTCGGACCATGCGACAACCTAGCCCTCATTCAAAGCCCACTGCTCGAAATATGCTGGAAAACACCTGTCATGAGGTCAATCAAGCAGTCACTCAAAAGGTCAATCATACAGGTCACAGGGCCGAAAACGTGATCAAGAAAGGACAACTAAAATCATCGAACTGTTAGATAGTGGCATGAGTATAAGAAAAGTGGCTTTGGAGATCGGTTGCAATCCGTCAACAGTTCAGCGAGCTAAAAAGCTGATGATTATGGGGGGAGTTTAGTTACGGCTAATTTCCTACTTCACTATCGTTAGTTTGGGCCGCTTGTTTTTTGCGGCCTGTCTCTCTCTACTCATAGCCGCCTGTGCAGCTATTGAGCAAACCATAAGCTGATACTCGTACTCTTCATTATCAGCCTGAATCACCTCATCTATGGATTCCAGCTTAACACCCACAGTTTTATCTGTAGTAAGGCTCAAACGTTCTTTTGGCAAAATTGGGGTTCTGCGAACATTAATATTGTCCCATTCGGCTACTTCTTGTTTACGGCGGGATACTGCCTGCCTTCGTTTAAAACCAACCCACTTAAACCTTGATATTTCAAGTAGAGCCACCATAACACACAAACAACATAAAACTGCTACCCCTTTAAAAATAACCTCAATCACTTCAATCACTTGCATCTCCTTGCTTGCTAAAAAAATGGTAAGCACCAAGGGGGCGGACAAAACTAGAACCCCTCCCCCTCTATCTAACAATACTTTATCTAAACCGTAATTGAATTTAAAAGTGGCGAGCTGCCAATAGGAGCACTATTAATCCTGACCTGCCCCCAATAACTAATCCAGCACCTCTTTAGTAATGTCAGTTACATTGCTGTTGTTTAGCCCTGAACGTGTTAGTACTGCAAATTCAGAGGGGGTTAGGTATCCGATTGATGAGTGGGG